>JAJHQQ010000008.1 GCA_020833245.1 Desulfurococcaceae archaeon | reverse complement strand
GACTTGTAGTCTACCCCTGTCGTGATAGACGCGTATATTAAGGCGAGTTTAAATGACGCGAGTACATCTCTACTCACACCAGTACTTAAAATAGCACCGGTTCCCCCAGTTGAAATACTAATCTCACCGGGGATGAGAAGTCCTCTATTCCCTGAAATAGCTAAGAGCTGTACTCTACACGTGAAGTAGCGCTGATTAGTAATTAGTGTGCTTAACCAGCTGGGGGTAATTAGGATTAGTGTGAGGTAGGCTAGTAAAGTAGTAGTTATCTTAGAGTACACGCGAGTACACCTCAGCGAAACTCTGATTAATCACAGTGTCATTTTTGCCGGGTTTTCATCATCACTACTCTGAAAACCACATAGACCCTAAAATCTCTTAGTAGGTATATTCAGTGGCGTACAAATCCGCTTTTTTATAAGGTTTTAATTCGAATAGGACTATTGGGTAGAGTTTATGGCTGATATGCCATTTAGGCTTCTAGCTGAAACTATAGATAGACTTGAACTAGTGTCTTCTAGGACGCAGATGGTAACGCTACTCGCGAATCTATTCAAAAACACGCCTCCAGATGTTATAGATAAAGTCGTCTACCTGATCTCCGGGTCTCTCTGGGCGGACTGGAAGGGAATGCCCGAGCTAGGTATTAGCGAGAAACTGCTCATTAAAGCCCTCTCACTAGCGTACAGTGTAAGCGAGAGGCAAGTTGAAGACCTCGTTAAGAGCGCTGGAGACCTCGGCAAGGCGGCTGAAACTCTGAAATCCAGGTCTCAGGGCAAAGTATCTCTCTTCGCCTTCACACAAAGCACTACTAGAGAGTTAACAGTCAGCGAGGTCTACAACACCCTCGTGAAAATCGCTCAGTTACAGGGAGAGGGTAGTAGAGATCTGAAAATAAGGCTCACGGCTGGTCTACTCAAAGACGCCTCCCCAAAGGAGGCCAAGTTTATTGTGAGATTTATCGAGGGGAAGTTAAGAGCTGGTGTAGGAGACGCCACTATTATGGATGCTCTAGCAGTAGTTTACGGTGGAGGCGCGTCGGCTAGGCCTATAATTGAGAGAGCTTATAATTTAAGGTCTGATCTCGGCGAGGTAGCAAAGATCCTGGCTACACAGGGCTTAGAGAGCTTAAAGGGCATTAAGCCTGAGCCTGGAGTCCCCATTAGACCAATGCTCGCTGAGAGGCACAATGATCCGAGAGAAATACTAGCTAAGGCTGGTGGAGAGGCTCTAGTAGAGTACAAGTATGATGGTGAGAGAGCACAAATTCACAAGGTGAGCAACAAGGTGATTATTTTCTCGAGAAGGCTCGAGAACATTACTAGCCAGTACCCGGATGTAGTTGAAATGGCTCTGAGCAACATTAACGCGGAGGACGCTATAGTTGAGGGTGAAATAGTAACTTATAATAGAGACACCGGTGAGCTTTTACCATTTCAGGAGTTAATGCATAGAAAGAGAAAACACGACATTCACATCGCGATTAAAGAGTACCCAGTTAAAGTCTTTCTATTTGACCTCCTCTACTTAAACGGAGAGGACTACACCAATAAGCCCATACTTGAGAGGAGGAGTGCTCTCGAGAAAATTATTCGTGAAACAGACGACTTCATGATAGCCGAGTACACTAGGACTAGTAACCCCGATGAATTAGAGAAGTTCTTTATGCAAGCTATTAGCGAGGGCTGTGAGGGAGTAATGGTTAAAGCACTACACAAAGACTCGGTTTACCAGGCTGGGGCGAGGGGCTGGCTGTGGATTAAGTACAAGCGAGACTACAAGAGCGAGATGATCGACACAGTAGACCTGGTAGTAGTAGGCGCCTTTTACGGTAAGGGTAGACGAGGAGGTAAGTTTGGCGCTCTCCTAATGGCCGCCTATAACCAGGAGAAGGACGTGTTTGAAACCGTGTGTAAAGTTGGCTCTGGCTTCAAGGATGAAGACCTAGATAAACTACCAGACATGCTTAAACCATACATTAGGAGCAGTAAGCACCCAAGAGTAGACGCTGAAATTGAGGCTGACGTCTGGGTAGACCCGGTCTTCGTGGCTGAGATTATTGGCGCTGAGCTCACGCTCTCACCAATACACACGTGTGCTAGAGGTATTCTCAAACCGGATGCTGGAATATCTATTAGGTTCCCACGATTCATAATGTGGAGAACAGATAAGAGACCCGAAGACGCTACTACTAGCCGAGAGCTCATTGAAATGTACCAGAGGCAGTTAAAGAAAGTGACTACTAAAGCCCCCGCTGAAGGCGAGGTCTAAAGCCACCTTCTTCCAGTAAGCGCTATAACCAGTTACTCTTCTAATTAGCTTGGTGCTGTTATTGCCAGGCGTAATAGCTGTGTTTACTGGACCTGCTGGATCGGGTAAGAGTAGCCTCGTAGAGGCGTACAGTGAGTGGGCTCGTAGAAGACTACTTTTAAGAGTAGCTGTTGTGAACTTGGATCCAGGGGCAGATAAGCTACTGTATAATCCTACTTTCGATATTAGGAGACTATTTACTCTTCGCGAAATAATGTTGAGGTATAACCTGGGACCTAACGGGGCCTTTATTAAAGCCTCAGAACTCATCGCTGAGAAGTCCGATGAAATCCTCTCCGGTGAGCCTTTTAAGAACCTAGATAAGTGGGACATTATCCTCGTAGATACTCCGGGTCAAATGGAGGCTTTCCTCTTTAGACCAGCTAGTAGAGTCTTCCTCGAAAAGCTCAGAAAGATTAGCCACGCTGTATTAGTCTACGTTATAGACGCCTCAGCCATCGAGAGAGTGTCAGATGCGGTTTTACTATGGTTTTTATTCGTGCTCTTACAGGTTAAAACAGGCCTACTAGCAGTCCCGGTTATTAATAAGAGAGACATTGCTAGAAATCCAAGAATAGCTACGCTTCTAGTTGAAAACCCATTTAAACTCTTAGAGGAAGCTAGTGAAGAGGGCTTATCGAGCGAGATTATCTCAGACCTGCTCTCCGCGGCCTCTAAGACTAGGGGGGCTTACAGAGCCGTACTCGTCTCGGCTCTTGAGCTAGATGACATGGAGAAGCTACATCAACTAGTCCACGAAGCCTTCTGCGTGTGCGGAGACTTAACATAGTGGTGTTTAAAAACTACTAGGCGGTAAACTAGGTTTTAGTCCAGGATTATTATTACGAGTCACATTGAAAGAGCCTAGAAGTAGCTGGGTGTGCGCTATTGCGCGGACTCTATAAGCCAAAGACTCGAGTTGGGAAATACTATGTTATACTGTTCTCTCTACCCAAGTGGCAATACTTAACATTAGCACTCCTATTTTTAACACTTCTACTATTACTTACTGCAGGGGGCTCCTCATACCCGCTACTCATTAACGCTCTACTAGTTTTCCTCTACACGAGGATCTACGCTGTCATATACAAGAACACGGTGTTCTATAAGATCAAGAGGTCTCTTGGACTAGCCCTAGCCGTACTGGTCTACTCATCGCTAATTCTATTCTTCACGAAAAACACCCCTCTAATAGTAACGTCTTCGGCAACTTTAACAATAGTTGTTATTCTCGGTCTTGATGGAACGTCCTTGTTGAGGTACATACCTGCAATACTACCACAGCTAACCACGCTGATCACTATGGCTGTATTAAACTACGTAGATGCAGTCGCGCTTTTCAAGTGGCTACTAGTCTTACTGCTAATAGTACTAGTCGATGTAGCTATATACGCGTACATATCTAGAAGAAAACTCAAAAATACACCACTACCAGAACTCGGGACACTCTTTCTGAGGAACTGGCTTGACAGGAGAGTAGAGATCGAAGAAGTTTTTAGTAAAATAGGCGAAGATACAGTTATTAATCCTAGAATAATAGAGCTCGGAGATCTCCTCGTAATATACACAGATGTTCACTATGGGCCCTTCTCTAATATTGGTAGTAGTAAACTCCCGGGTCTTCTTGTAGACGAGTTCAAGAGGCTGAGAAAGCACGTTATAGCCTTACACGGACTGGGCTCACACGATAGAAATATCGTTTCCTCAGAGTACATAGCAAAGTACAGAGAGAGTTTGTTAAACGAGTACTTGAGTGGAGACAGAGTAAAGTTACTCTATCACGGGGGCTTTTGCAGTAACTACTACGAGTGGGTGCTCTGCGGTTTAGTATTCGACAAGCTATCACTTGTCTTTATTTCAAGGCCTCACGCAGGCATAGATGACATCCCGTACTCTATACAATTCGAGTATGACCTCAAAGCTAGGAGGCTAGGACTGGGAGAGCTAATACTGGTAGATTCACATAACTGGGAGTTGCAAAAACCCCTAGAACTAGATAAGCTCAGAGAATCCCTTGACATAGCTCTGGAGAGAATCAAGGAGATCAAGCGGAGACCTCCATCGGAGATCCTCCATAGACACGTGTGTTTTAAGGCCAGGGCTCACGGACTTATAGATGGTGATCTCTGTATTCTCTGCATTGAGGGCGTTGACAAGGAAAGGTTTTGTCTAATTTATGCACGAGGAAATAACATGAAACCACGTGTTAGAGACCTAGTACTAGAGCACGCTAAGGCCCTGGGCATCCACCTAGTCGAGGTGATCACAAACGACGAGCACAGCGAGACTGGTATTAGACCCTCAATAACCTATATTCCAGTACACGAGAGCAGTGAAATGCTTAAAGCCATTCAGGAAAAGTCACTTGAGCTACTGAAAACCCAGCCAAGTGCAGGGGCTTGGCTATACGTACTGCGCCTCAATACAAAGCTCATGGGTGAGGCAGCTGAGTGCTTAGAGGAGTTACTCGGGTCTTCTATAAGAGAAGCCGCTGCTCTTCTCTTAAGTTACGTGTGCTTAACTCCTCTAGTCCTTCAGTTAGTATCTATTTTCACGGGTTTCCTCTGAGGGTTTCCCCGAGGCAGAGAAGTATTTAAAAATATTTACAGCTAATTACAAACAATTGCCTCGGGGTTCCCGGGCTCCGTTTGGGTTTTCACTGCTTCACTGCGGGGGCTATTAGGGCTCCACGCAACCCAAAAGCCCCTCATCCGCATTGAAGACAACAACTCAAACACCAAGACTCATCACCCACAAGCAAACACACCTAGAGAAGCCAATAAACATCTACAACTAATCACAAGTATTTATAGATCGGTCACAGGCTGAAAGCTATTTATAAAACCTTTAATACTGAAATTTCAAATTGACTATGATTCAGTAAGCCCGGTGGAGAATTTGTCTGTTGAGGGTGCTATTAACTGGAGTTATAGAATAGAGAATATTGTAGCCACGGTTATTCTCGAGCACGAGCTTGATATTGATCAAATAGAGATCTCCCTCCCGGAATTCGTGTACAAGCCTGAACAGTTTCCCGGAATAGTTTTCCACATTGACAAGCCTAGAGCCACTGCGCTAATCTTTAGATCAGGGAAAATGGTTGTTACGGGTACTAAGAGCGTTGCTCAACTAGTTGAAGCCGTTAAGAGAATTTTTAAAATCCTCAGTAGGCACGGAGTAGAAATATACGGGAGGCCGAGAGTACAGATCCAGAACATCGTGGCAGGGGGAGACCTCAATGCTTACGTTAACTTAGAGAAAGCCGCGTACTACTTAGAGGACAGCATGTACGAGCCGGAACAGTTCCCAGGCCTAATCTACAGGATGAGAGATCCCAGAGTAGTACTATTGATCTTTAGTAGCGGGAAGATGGTGATTACAGGGGCTAAAGAGGAAAAAGAAGTTGAGAGAGCGGTTAAACAAGTAGCAGATAAACTTCTGAGTGCAGGATGCATAGTTGGTCCCAGAGAGGAGGAGTTCGAGTAGATTAACCTGATCACGGCGCGGAGAGCACTATATTACACCCTACTCTATTTTTATACTAGTGTGATGAGGCGGGCAGCCTCTTAGACCATGAAGTGGAATGAAGAGCTTATTGCTCACTCTGATTTCCCACTAGTTCCAGGTTTAATAGTAATTATTGATCTTGACGAGTTCGGCGAATTCGTTGAGAAGCGCGGTCTAGATCCCTATAAGCCAAATATAGTTACGGGAGAGCTCACAAGACTCGTCGAGGAGTTTACTAGGAGATTTCAGGGTGTAGTAGTGTATGGTCTTGACTACGAGAGGGGTACAGAGGAAGCATTAATTGAAATACCATATGGAGTAGACTACGTTGACCAAGTAGTCTCGGAGTTAGAGCGTATTGCTCAGAGAATCCGGGAACACGGTGTAACATTAACTGCTGTTGTGGTCATGGACAGCGTTATTGGTAAGCCAGCTAGAAGTCGCAGAGAGGCGTATAGCGGAACTCCTGGTAGAAGGAGAGCTCTTAAGGCTTTAAGAGAGGCTAAGAAAAAAGGTGGTAATAGAGTAGTTGTGTTAGCTTAGTATTTCCTAGTGTAGTATAGTGTGTCTAGAAACCTTATTCTCTTGGGTATTGGTGGGTGTGTTGAGAAGAACTCTGAAATGTCCTCTGTCTCAGCTCTCTTGAGGTCCTCGACTACTCTATCTATATCGACGCTTCTAGGGTCTACTACATGACTATACCTGTAAAATGGATTAGCATAAGTCTCTGTAAAGGCATATATGAAGAGCGCTTTAAGCTTACTTCCAGCTACCTCCTCTCTAGCTCTAGGCGCTCCAGAGTAGTATACGTGTAGTCTAGCTAGAGCTCTCTGCATTGCCCGTGGACTAGTAACGTAGGCTCCTGTTGAGTCAGCATAGTACTCTCTTAGCCTACTGAAAGCTAGAATTAGTATTTGAATAATAAAGCTGACTACTATTGCTAAGACACCCGCTAGAACGAGAACTATGCCGCCGCCACCCTCTCTCCTACGAGATGACAGTGACCTCGCATAACCCGAGATTATTCCTATTCTCACGAGGGTTACTCCGAGGAAGTACAAGACACTTGGAATTAAGCCCATGAACAACATTATAGCGTTATCTCTGTGCTTGTGGTGTCCGAGCTCGTGGCCGATAATAGCTCTTAGCTCATCAGGCGTAGTCATAGCCATTAAGCTCCGAGATACCGCGACATACCTGCCCATTAGTACATTACCATAAGCAAACGCATTTGGAGGCCCCTCGACAAGTACTGCTTTAGGGGGCTTTGAAAAGTTGAGGTTTAAGGCAACCTCGTCTACTACTCGCTGGAGCTGGGGATCACTCTTAGCTCTAAACATGATGTTTATCATGAGCGGTGAAGTCAAGTAAGATATGACGTTAAGTACTAGCACAAGTATGAGTATTGATAATATAAAGCCCGCTGTTACTTCCACTTCTAGTATGTTGAGTAGAGCGTACGCGACTATGCCCACTCCCGCTAAACCCGACAGTACAACAACTAAGCCTAGTATAGCCATAGAAGCCTGTAGTGAAAACCTCTTAGCTACGCGTCTAGCAACGCGAGGCGCAATGTAACCAGCACCTACTAGCATAACAGTAAATCCAATTATGTACACTACTATTAGAGCTATCAGCAGTGATGGCGTGTAAAATAGCCAAAACCACACTCATCATCACCAAGCACTTAAATACTATTAATCACTTAAAAACCCACTATATAGGCATACCCGTAACAGATCTCAGTATAGACCTCTTTAAGAGGAGTAATACAGTTGTGACAGTGACGATGATTATCACCAGGACTACGTAAAACTTAGCCTGGTTTACCGCACTAGCCGAGGGGTTCGAAGTAGTAGTCGTATTATCCCTCCCCGCAGTTGTCACCGAAGTATATGTCTGAAGCGGGTTCTCGGGGGCTTTTCCTCCAAGTGCTCTAGTCACTTGACTAGTCACTTGCATTGTCGCCACTGTGAGGAGGAGGGCTTTATAGTACATATCGCTGTCACTTAAACTACGAGCACTAATAGTTAAGTTTAAGTATAGACTATATAGTGGTATTTTAGCGGCTTCTTCAATATGTAGATATGCTAGTCTCTCTAAATTGGCTACTCGAGCTGTGTCACCTAGAGCTTTGTGCAGTAATAGTGATGTATAACTGAGAATTAACACGGAAGCCCCCAGTATCCCCGTGTCGTTTTTCTCACTCATCTGCGTTGCTGCATTAACATAGTCGTTGACTAGTGCTACAATATCATTTGGTACCGTAGCTCCTATTTCACTTAGAGTTCTCGACACGTAAATATATGATGCGAGAGCGTTGGAGTACACTTGTACAAGTCTCTGTACACTACAGTCCACTTCCCTACTACTTAGAGAACCAATGTCTCTATAAACAGCGTATTCCAAGAGGCTTCTATAGCCGCGGGCAATACTACTAATCGCGTCGTATACACTACTACTCGAATTAAGCGCTGAAACAGCCTGTGAGTAGTAATACCAAGCTAAGTAGAGGTGTGTTCTCGCGAGAGAAGACTCTAGTCCACACGCGCTAGGCGCTTTTTCACTGTACTCGTTTAGGACTTGGAGTAGAGAGTTTAAAGTTGCCTCTATATTTACTTTACCAGTCATAACTCCTAGTTCAAAGTAAGTTGTTAACGCGTCTTCGTAGAGGTCTATCAGCTTAAATAACACGCAACTCGAGTACTCAGCAGGAGATCTTAAAAGATCTGTGAGTGTTTTGTTAATATTATTAAGTACCTGCGTGTAGTAGTACTTGTAGTAAATATTGTTCAACTCGCTGACAGTACTATAAGCTAGGTTTATGTAAGAGGCTACTTGATTAGATACTTCATTTACTTTCTCACTTAGACTCCTCCATAACTCTGAGCTCACGTCTACGTGCGTACTAGTAGTGTTTTTACCGAGTTCTACACCCGTAAAGAAGTACAGGGCATCTAGAATAGTGTTGACTTCAACAACGGTAATATTTAGGCTCTTACCGTACTCTACGAGGTCTATTGTCCTATATGTAACTCTCCTAATAGTGATCCAGCCTCTACTAGTCTCCTCGTAGACGGGGTAAGTGTACAATCTCTGACCAGCTGGTATCAGGAAAACTCTAAACCCGCTTGAAGACGCGGCCTCTAATTTCTCCTTTAATCCTCCAACAGGACCTATGGTCCCATCAGGATTTATCATACCAGTCATAGTCACAGTATTGTTTAGCGATAAGTCCAGCAGTAAAGCCGTGAAACCAACTGTGAATAGCGCTCCCGCACTGGGGCCTCCAATAATAGGAGTATTTGACTCGACTAAAACGTAGTAGTCGTAATTAGAGTAGTCTAGACCAGCCACAACTGAAGCTATATATGCAGCTACTCTAGCCGCGCCCTGCGTTTCAACCTCCGTGTATGGTAATGCTGAGAAGAAAACTCTACCACTACCCGGATATGCCACAGCGAGCGTTATTTTTGAAACTAACCCTTTGCCACTACTCGATACTGCGGGGGCGTAGATTTCAACTACTTTTACAGAGCTGTACTCTAGTAGGCTGTAAACAGGCTCGAGGACTATTAGTGCTAGAAGCATAATTAGTAGCCAAAAGCGCTTCACACTCACTCACCCTAAAACCACAGCTATCTCTATAGTAGTTAAAATAATTCAACAAGTATAATAGATACTTGTAAGTAAACTGTTACTTAAGTGATGAAGCCGACATAGTCTGATTTCTTGATGAGGGGTCGATTTCCTGACTTCTAAGTTAAACACAGTGAGTGTGCAATCTCGTAGTTTTTAAACTCAATCACCGCGTAATCGCGGCCCCCTACTCTAAACCAGTCAACTCTAACAAGGTCTGTAAAGCTCTGAGACTCAATGTAAGCTACTCCACTAGTAGGTGCTTCACCGAGATCCACCCAGAAAACTATAGACATCGAGTAGAGGTCTCTCAGCCTCCTAATTATGGGAGATAAGTACTCTCCGGGTTCAGGTGTAACTGTTATTCCAGGGTGATAGGGGCCGGTAGCAGGCATTACGACTAAATGCCTGTTCTCACTCAGCGGGATTTTAATAAAGCAGGGGAACTTGTAGACATCAAAGCACTTTAAAGCTGGGTGCTCGTGGCCAATTACTATAATATCGGCCTCGCTGACGTCTACGTCCTCGTGACCGTGTGTAAATAGCACCCACTTATCTCCCACCATTGTTAAGAGGCCGTTAGTGAATTGGACTTCGAGCCTCCTTAAAAGGGGCTTAATGAAGTTGTCGTGATTTCCACGTATAACTACTATATCTTCAACTCCCCTCTCCCTTAGAAATTTAACAAGCCCTACTATTTCTTCGCGTTCTTGTCTAAGAAGCCTATCAAAGGCGTGTTTTAAATCACCATTTATCACTACACGAGACACACTCAGCTCGCTCAACACGCTGGATAACATACTGAGTGTTCTCCTCAACTGAATTCTAGGAAGATATACGGCCATGTAGCCGCCGCTTCCACGTAGACTATAGCTGAGGCCTCGAGAAGATGCCTCTTCAAAGCCCAAGTGCAGGTCTGATAGAACTAGTGTTCTAGACTCCTCTATGTAAATAAACGGCGTGCTGACAACAATGTTGAGATCTAGGCTAGGGAATAGTGGTCTTAGCATAGCTGGCTCTTCCAGCTTAGAGAGTAGTGTGCGGGCCCGCCGGGATTTGAACCCGGGACCTACGGGTTAAGAGCCCGCCGCTCTACCAGGCTGAGCTACGGGCCCATCTACTCGTCTTATAGTTGAAGAATAGCTTAAATACTTTATACTGTATCGCGCTCTGTTTTTAACGAGTTTAACTAGTATAGAGACACTGGGGTAGCTGAGTGAGCACTTCGAGGAAGGCGAAGAAGATCACTGATTTCGCGAAGAAAACGCCTCAAAGTGTAGAGGCTTCTAAACCTACAAGTGAGAGTAGTGAGAGTAGAGTTGAAATAGAAGAACTACTTAAGCTGAGACTTCAGAGTAGTAAGAGTGTAGAGAAGCCCGCTTCAATTGAGACTACTAGTGCAAAGACGCGAGAGCAAGCCGTCTCCGTGAAAACTCCTGAAGCTCCTAGTAGGGAAACCCTGGAGAGACTCATACAGCTAGCTAAGGAAGCCGCCTCTAAGTTACAAGTTGACTTCATAGACTGCGATAAGCAGGGTATTTGCAGTGACGGTAGGAGAGTTGGAGAGGTCTTTGAGGATTCACGTGGAGTCAAGTGGCAGAGAGGGTTTCTCGCTACGAGTAGGCTCCCAATATATCTCAACTTCCTAGCTGAGGACTCTAGAGTAGTTGGACGTATAGGTAAGGCCCTCGTAGTGGAGACTCCGCGCGGAGCGAGAGCAATAATACCGGAAGACTACATATGTGAGTTAACGAGTAGATACGGTATAATACTAGATATTGATAAGTGCACTAACTACAAGACACCCGCGTGGAGTGATAAGGGAGGAAAGAGTAAAAAACGTGGTTGAATTAGAGGCGATTTAGTAAATAGCTTACGTTACCGTGTAGAGTACTCTCTGAGGCCCTTCAATATCCATTAATCTCGCAACTCTCCTCCTTCTTCTCTTCCTCACAATTCCCGTGGGTTTCCACTCCATGTCTGGCGTTCCGAGAGTCCCGTCGGGGAACTCGACAATCTTCTTAAGTGCGAGTAGGTGACTAACCGCTCTCCTAACTCTGTCTTCTCCGACAACTCCACTAAATTCTCTAACTAGCTCCTGAAACAGTACAGGCCTGCCCTTTTTCTTTATAGCCTCGTACACTAAGTCTGGTAACTCGTAGTCTCTCGGAGAGACCTCTACTAGTATGTCCTTGTCTTCATATACAACTTTCTTACTGGGCATTGTAAGCACCCTACTTTTTCTCCCTCCATAATATATAAGTGGGGCCGCCTACTTATAAACTTTGTCATTATTCATCCCCACCGATGTATATATAGGTATATACATATACCACATTGAAGTAGAGTAGTTGTAATGTAGTTTTTACCTAGATTAAGCATTAACATGAGAGCGGTGTTGTGTATTGCGTGAACACCCGTTACTGAGACCTCGTGGTAGTAGAGTTTTACTATTGGGGAATGAGGCGATAGCTAGGGGTGCTCTAGAAGCTGGAATCTGCTTCGCTACAGCTTACCCCGGAACACCTTCTACTGAAATCGTCGAGGTATTGTCAGAAGTTGCTAAGGAGTGCGGTATTTACGTTGAGTGGAGTGTTAATGAGAAAGTGGCTTTTGAAGCCGCATATGGTGCAGCTATTGCGGGGGTTAGAAGCTTAACGGCTATGAAGCATGTCGGGTTAAACGTCGCCGCCGACATACTCATGAGCTCTGCTTACGCGGGTGTAGAGGAGGGCTTTGTAGTCGTCACAGCCGACGACCCTAGCGCGCATAGTAGTCAAAATGAGCAGGATAATAGGTGGTATGGCTTACTAGCACACTTACCCGTAATTGAGCCGTCGAGCGCTAGAGAGGCGTATAAGCTCGTTAAAGAAGCCTTTAAACTGAGCTCAGAGTACAAAGTCCCAGTGATATTCAGGTCTACGACGAGAATAAGTCACACTAGAATGCCAATTGAGCTCGAAGAAGACATCCCGGCTACTAAGAAGTGTAGAGGAGAGTTCACCAAGAGCTACGAGAGGTGGGTTTTAGTTCCAGCACACGCCAGGAGGAGGAAACTCGAATTAATGAAGACGTGGAGTGCCCTACGGGGAGAAGAGCGCTTTGTGACAATATTTAACCCCGGGAGAGAGAAGGCTATTGTAGCTGCAGGCTTAGCGTACACCTACGTTAAGGAGTCACTTGAAATTCTAGGGCTTTCCGACAAAGTTACACTCGTTAAAGTCAACATGCCTGTCCCACTGCCGAGTAAACCCCTAATAGGAGTTCTAGAGCGCGCCAAGGAGATACTAGTAGTTGAGGAGCTAGACCCCGTCATGGAGTTACAACTAAAAGACCTCGTGGTTACTGGTGGTTTCAGCGTTAATGTAATAGGTAAAGACCTCGTACCAGGAAACTACGAGTTAACGCCAGAAGCTGTTTACAGGGCTATAGCTAAGTTCACCGGTGCGAGCGATAAACTACCATGGGAGGGTATTGACCCCGTTAAAACTGAGCCTCCAATACCACCTAGACCCCCAGTGCTCTGCGCTGGCTGCCCACACAGGAGTACCTACTATGCTCTAAAAGTAGCGGTAAATAAGACTGGTCTACGCAACGTGGTGTACACGGGGGATATTGGCTGCTATACTCTCGGCTACCAGAAGCCGTTTGAGACGCAAATGACTTGTTTCGAAATGGGTGGTAGTATAGGCGTTGCTCACGGGTTAGCTAAAGTAATAGACAACCCGGTGATCGCCGTTATTGGCGACTCTACATTTTACCACGCTGGTATTCCACCAGCTCTAAACGTGATCTACAATAAAAGCCACGTACTAGTCCTAGTACTAGACAACATAACTACAGCTATGACGGGGCACCAGCCACACCCTGGTACAGGAGTTACAGCTATGAGTGAGCCGACTACGAGAATAATGCCTGAGAGCGTGCTGAGCTCTCTTGGATTTAAAGTGTACACTATTAACCCACTCGACGTTAAAAAAGCAATTGAGGAGTTCACGAGGGCCCTCGAGGACTTTAAGCGAGGCGAGAAAGTAGCCGTAGTTTCACGCATGAGGTGTGCTCTCGAAGTTTTAAGAGACGCGCGAAGACGCAGAGTAGTACTACCAGTTTACACTATTGTAGACGAGAAGTGTACTGGCTGCATGGCCTGCGTCAAGCTAACTGCCTGCCCAGCACTAATAGTAGAACCAGGCTCTAAGAAACCACGCATTGAGAGCGTGCTGTGTGCGGGTTGCGGCCTCTGCGCAGCTATATGCCCATATGGTGCAATAGTAACTGCTAATAAGCCGAGCGAGAACTGGGTTGAGGTGTGGAGTAAATTATGATTAACTACGATATTCTAGTAACTGGCGTTGGGGGGCAGGGCCTATTAACTCTAGGCTCTATTATAGGAGTAGCCTGCAGCATTAGGGGCCTCGACGCGGCTGTGGCCGAAGTTCACGGCATGAGTCAACGTGGAGGGAGCGTGGTTGTGTATATTAGAATTAGGTCTGAACCCGGCCCCGTAATGCCGGTGGGGGGAGCAGATCACATGTTGGCGCTTGAACTCCTAGAAGCCGCTAGATACATGCACTACGTGAAGAGAGGGGGCCACATCACAATTAACGACTTCACTTGGCCCCCACCGCTAGCAACATATCCTAGTAGAGAGAAGTTAATTAGTGAAATGAGAGCTAAGGGCGTTAAACTAAGTGTTGTAAACGCTAACGATTTGAGCACTAAGATTACTGGCTCACCAATATCTGCCAATATCGCTCTACTGGGTTACGCGCTCGGTGTTGACAAGTCCCTGCGAGATATACTAACTCTAGAAGCCGTGGAGGTAGCGCTAGAAGAGCATTTCAGCGGGAGAGCACTAGAATTAAACAAGAACTTGTTGAGAGTAGCTTTCGAGGAGGGTTTAAAGCTTGGCGAGTAGTGTTATAATTAATAGACTCGAGGAGGCACTAGACCTCGTTGATAAAATCGAGAGTACTATTAGTAAGTTAAAGCCTGGAGACCAGATCTCACCGGGCCTAGTCTACCAGCTATATGAGACACTTGTCTTACTAAGAGAGAAAATCGTGGAGGCGAGGCTAAAAGCGTCTTACTGCAGAGAAGCCCCTGCTTGATAACCTATTTATTTAATGCTTTTAAACCGAGTTATTGTAGAGACCACATAATGGTTAACCGCGGTTGATGGGCTTGATTAGAGAGTTGAATATATCTAGAGCAATTATCAGGTATGCTCTGAGAGACCTGGAAGAGATCAGCGGGGTAGACGTGGTTATTGTTGGAGCAGGCCCCTCAGGTTTAACAGCTTCTTACTACTTAGCTAAAGAGGGCTTCAAGGTAGTAGTATTTGAGAGGAGGTTTAGTTTTGGTGGTGGAACAGGTCCAGGTGGTAATTTACTGCCGAGAATAGTGTTCCAGGAGGAGGCGAGGTCTATTCTAGATGAGTTTGGTGTAAAGTACATTAAGACCGAGTTTGGGCTCTACGTAGCAGACCCAGCTGAAGTAGTGGCTAAACTCGCGTGTAGAGCCATAGATGCTGGAGTCCGCGTTCTTCTCGGAGCAAACGTACAGGACCTAGTCTACAGGACGAGTCCTCTAAGAGTAACCGGCGTCATGTGGGTGTGGACTCCTATACACGAAGGGGGTTATCACGTTGACCCACTATACACGGAGTCCCGGGCTGTCGTAGACGCTACGGGTCACGACGCGGAAGTTGTTAAAATAGCCTCTAGGAAAATACCAGAGCTTAAAATAGAGGTTAAAGGCGAGAAGTCCGGCTTCGCTGAGCTGAGTGAGAGACTCGTAGTAGAGAATACTGGTAGAGTTGCTCCTGGACTCTACGTTACGGGTATGGCTGTAGGGAGCGTTTACGGATTACCGAGAATGGGCCCCATATTCGGGGGTATGTTGCTAAGTGGGAGGAAAGTTGCGAGTATAATCACACACGACCTCAAATCTACGTAGCTCTGAGTTTTAGCTATTTTTAACTAAGTTGTACTCAATATTTTCATATCTAGGCTGAGCTCTGGGGGTGCAACTAGTGAATTTAATAGTGCTCTTCGTACTGGGCTTGGCTTCGATTTGGATCACTATTAATATACTGCACAGGGCGCTTTGGCATCGCAGTGAGCGCGTCATAGTTAAGTATGGTGTTTTACTATTCGTGAAGGCGGCTGGTACTGTTAAGGCGAGTGGTATCATTAAGAAGGCCGGTTTTCTATGGGTAGCTCTCTATGCACTCGCACTGTTTTTAGGAGTTTACACTTCTATAGTTGCAGCCTACACTAGGTTTACACAGATGTCACCTAGCGTAGTGATCCTAGTGCCGGGGATAAGTGTTACGGGAGTTGACCTAGTATTCATGATTGCGGCTATATGCATAGCGGCTTTTATACACGAGTACCTCCACGCTAAAGTAGCAGTGTCAAATAGCGTAAATGTAAAGGGATACGGCGTAATACTCGCGTTAATTGCTCCACTTGCATTTGTTGACCTCGACGAGGAGTCGTTTTCGAGAGCACCTAGATCTAGTAGATTTAAAGTACTAGCAGCCGGCGTAGCCGGAAACCTCATATTGTACTTCATTGTGTCTCTCATGCTCATAGGACTAACGCAGAGTACTGGGCTACTAGTAGCTAGTGTTGCTAGTGGAAGCCTCGCTGAGAAGTACGGAATTAAACCCTACGACGTCATATTAGCTGTAAATGGAACAGAGATCACGTCTATTAATACTCTGAGAGATTACATGTCGAGGCAGGAAGACACTACACTTGTCTTTACTGTGTGGAGGTTTAATGAAGGCTACGGAAACATCACGGTATTTAAGCCAGCCAATGTAACACTACTAGGTGTTTCAGCCTCAGTAGCTCCTAGACTAGAGCTAGCCACAGTATTATCACCTGTCACTGTGCTCTACGCTGTGATCTTCACTTCGTGGCTATCTATCGTGAACTTCAGCTTAGCTATAATAAACGCACTTCCACTATACATTACTGACGGGGGGAGAATAGCTACTTTACTGCTAGGTGAGAGAGGGGGTAAAATAGCTAATATTATGGGATTAACACTACTAGTACTATTACTAGCATCTAGCAGAATCTAGATCTAGGTTAAGTAAACAGTTTAAACCAAGACTCCTCGCTCACAAGTCGTGATCTGCGTTTATAGGAGGAGTTGAAAACTAGTTAGTAAAGAGTCTAATTAGAGAAAAATCACTCTTCAATATCTAACTTCTTACCCAGCTTTCGAGCTATTTTAACTAACATGTCTTTAACCATAGCTTCAAACGTCCAGTCTGGACTCCACCCCCACTCCTCTCTGGCTACGCTGTCATCTAGGCTTTTAGGCCATGAGTCCGCTATTGCCTGCCTGAAGTCGGGCTTGTACTCTACTTTGAAGCCTGGTATGTACTTTCTGATCTCCTCTACTAGTTGTCTAGGTGTAAAACTAAAAGCTGAGACGTTGTAGCCTACGTAGAGTTTAAGTCTAGCTTTATTAGCGCTCATTAATTGAATAACTGATTTAATCGCGTCGGGCATGTACATCATTGGTAACTCCGTGTCCTCTCTCAGATAACACGTGTAGGGCTTGCCCTCCACGGCGTAGTAGAATATCTCAACAGCGTAGTCAGTTGTTCCACCTCCAGGAAGAGCCTCGCTACTTATTATCCCCGGCCACCTAACACCTCTCACATCTAAGTCGTATTTCTGTACATAGTACCTGGCCAGTAGCTCACCAGCGTACTTAGTTATACCGTACATTGTTATCGGCTCAATAATAGTGTGCTGTGGTGTCTTGTATTTAGGCGTTGTAGGCCCGAAAACAGCTATTGTACTAGGCCAGAAAACCCTAAACCCGTACTCTCTAGCGAGCTCGAGAACATTGTAGTGTCCAATCATGTTTACTTTCCACGCTAACTGTGGGTTTTTCTCTCCAGCCGCGGATAGGAGAGCCGCTAAGTTGTAGACTTCGTCGAAGTCGGACTTCTTAATAACCGCCTCTAGAGACTCTCTACTAGACACGTCAACTTGCTCAACAGGGCCCTCTAGTAAGACTCCACTGGGCTTCTTGCTGTGATAGCCAGCTACCACGTTGTCTACTCCGTAGAGTTTACGGAGAGCCGGCACCAGCTCGTAGCCTATTTGCCCAGTTGCACCTATAACTAGAGCGCGTGTCAACAAAATTCTCCTCTACTCTAAATTATACCTAGCTTTCTACCGTATTTCTCGTAGGCTGAGAGGGCTTTGTTTAAGTCTTCTCTAGTGTGGTCTGCGTTTACTTGGTTTCTAATTCTCTCTGTACCCCTAGCTACCATTGGGTACACTATTGGAACTACAAATACACCCTCTTCGAACAGCGCTTTCGCTAGTTCACGCGTCTTTTTAGTGTCACCTATTATAGCGGGTATTATTGGAGTCTGGCTCTTACCAGTGTTAAATCCAAGTGACTGCAAGCCCTTTCTAAAGTACTCCGCGTTTGCGTGTAGTCTTCTAATTCTCTCATTTCCCTCAGGGCTCATTACTATCTCTATAGCCTTAATATTCGCTGCTACAACTGCTGGTGGTGGACCAGTACTCAGTAGCCAAGTTCTAGCTCTGTTTCTAATGTACTCGATTATTTCTCTATCAGACCCGATCATTCCTCCACTCGAGCCTAGCGCCTTCGAGAAAGTGCCCATGTGTATGTCTACTTTGTCCTCCACCCCTAAGTGCGCTGGCGTCCCGTGACCATCTCCCAGTACTCCGTCTCCATGTGCGTCGTCAACGTAGAGTACAGCGTTAAACTCCTCTGCTAGTTTAGCTATGTCTCTGAGTGGGGCAATGTCACCGTCCATTGAGAACACAGCGTCTGTTACTATTAGGACTTTATTGTACTTATCCCTGTTCTTTCTCAACTTATCCTCGAGGTCTACTACGTCGCAGTGATTATATATTATCTTCTCCGCCCTGGACAGCCTTATACCGTCAATAATACTGCCGTGATTTAACTGGTCTGATAGTATTAAGTCTCCCTGGTCAACTAGTGCCGGTATTGTTCCAGCGTTGGCGGCGAAGCCCGTTGGGAAGAAGATTCCCGCCTCAGTTCTCTTAAACTCAGCAATCTTCTTCTCTAGCTCAGCGAGGATCTCGTGATACCCGGCAATAGCCCATACAGCCCCTGGACCCCACCCGTACTTCTCCATAGCTTCTATTGCCGCCCGTTTAAGTCTGGGGTCGTTTGCGAGATTTAAGTAATTATTTGAGGCGAGAACAACTACTTCTCTCCCCTCAACAACAGCTCTTGGACCAGCAGGGCTCAGAACTCTCTTAATTTCCCAGAACTCTCCTCTCTCGTAGAGTTCACGTAATTTACTCGCATAGAGTTCTCTAATCTGCTTCTTAGCCAAATCTCAACACCCGGAGACCTAGTTATCTAGAATCGAAAATATAAGCTTATACACATACTTACAGTTAATACACATATATAGAGATAGTCTACACAGCTCGTAAAGAGATATTAAAACATGACTAGAACTAAGAGACATCAAGTAGCTACACACTAGTGAAGACAACTACTCTACATGTGATTAGTACTGTACAGAATAATTCAACTACAATGTTTTCAGAGAAATTCTATTAGTTCCGGTGTAAAACTCAGTTCCGGACCGGAACCATGAGACTCTTTGAGCTCAGACCCAAAACCAAGAGAGAAGATTTATTCAATAGAGAGGGGGAGTTGAGAGAGACGTGTAGTTATTTGATGGAATAATGGGCTGGCTTGTACTATTTGGAAGGAAGTATGCTGATGGGTATAGGGATGTGAGTAGTATTGTGGACATGGCTGTTGAGCTCGTTATTTAGGAGCTGAGTAAGCTGGGTACAAGGGAGAAAATTGTTCTCGAAGCGTAGCGCGTGACTGTAGATCTTGGAGTCAAGTACGTAGATTTATAGATGATAGATATGGAGTAGTAATACCGAAATCCTCGCTTACGAGGATAATTAATAAACTAGAAAAGCTAAGTATAATTAAAAACTATGAGTTCCTAGATCCCGTGTACAGAGAAGCCGCAATGAGGCTGAAGGCGAGGTTAAAAGTAGAGTAGTTATAAACCGCGTGGAGTCAACGCGCTATCTTCGAAGATTTCTAATGTAGAGTTTGTATGCTAGTAGGACTGTTGCAGTGCTCCATAGTAGTAGGCCAGCAGTGTTAAAGACCAGGTCTACTTCTGTACTGTAGCCAAAACCATACCTATATATTGTGACAGCCATGGATACAGGGGAGTAAAGTGCAACTGGAGCTACAGGTCCTAGCCTAGCTCTGAGAGCTCTCTCAGGGTAGAAGACATTTGACATAAAGAAGAAGACGAAGTAGACAAGAGACCTTATAGCCGCCTGGATATTAAAGTCTCTTGTTAAAGTCACCAGCGTTATTGATAAGCTAGACATAGTTACTGATATGAATATTGAAGCGGCGAGTATTAGTATCCACTTATCTAGCGTTGGAGGCGTCATTATTAAAACAGCTAGTATTAAGAAGCCAACCTGGTACATTAACCCCCTTAAAACCCCTCCAAGTACTCTCCCAGCGACAAGAGCTCCTCGAGTAATAGGCAATGAGACTAAGTAGTGAGTTACTTCTCTACGTAGTTCAACACCCACCTCTCTACCAATAGTAAATGAGGATATGAATATCGACAAGCAGAGTATGCCGGGAGTTATGAACCTTATATAGTCCGGGATCAAGTCTGGTCTAACAATACCACGGAATATTAGCCCGAATATTAAGAGGTCTGCTATGTTCATTGCTACTTGACCAGCTAGCCAGTAAATATTCTGCCAAAATCTCTTAAGGTCTCTTAAAGCTACAGTATACGCTTGAGTGGTGAGCTCGAAAAAGTCATAAATCACCTCCATCCACCAGTCTCGAGCTTTTTCTCGTAGAATTCTATTGCCAGTAGTAGTAGGCCCATTGAGAACCCTACTAAGTAGAGTATACTAGCTAGTGGACCGTAAGGGGCTACGAGATAGTACTCTGGAAACACGAGAATTCTGAGAAAATCAGACATGTGTGAAATAGGATTTAACGTAGCAGCCACGTAGTAAGGGGCTATTCCAGTAGACGCTATAACTGGTAGTGGGTAGAAGACTGTACTGAGCCTCACGAGTAAGGCGTCTATGGCACCGACGATAATGTCTGTTAGATCAGTCGACTTTATAGTAAAGACTAAGAGGATTACGAGTGATACTACTCCAGCTGAAAACACAAGTGCTGAAGCTAGAGATATAGCTACTATTACCGGGTCTCTTACTCTCAGCACGGTGTACACTATGATCATCATTGGGAGTGTAAATATGAGTGTTGAAACACCGCCTCCAAGGACTCTCCCAATAGCTAAAGTACTTCTCTTAACTGGGAGTGATAAGTGATACTCTACTATGCCATCATCAAACTCCTCAGCAACCATGTATCCACGAGCAATACTTGTCGAGTAGAGTAATGTAGTGTATACTCCGAGAATGTAGAAGTAGTAGTACTCGACTCCCCCAGTGTAGTTCTCCACAGTCCTTGTGACTATGTAGGAAATTGCCCTCGCAAATACTAGTACTTGGACTGTAAACCACGCGAGTCTCATAGCAACAAATACTTTCTGGTTTCTCAGCTTCATTAAATCCCATGTGGCTACTAGGAGTATTGTTTTAAGTCTACTCAAGTTTACTCCCTGAGCTTCGCACCTGTTAAGTAAGTGAAAACGTCGTCGAGACTTGGCTCTTTAACCATGATCCTCTTTACCTGCAACCCCCGCTTTCTCAGCGCGTCTATAACGTCTACTACTTTTTCTTCAGCTTTATCCGAGTATATAGTGATCATGTCCGAGTTGACGCTCACTCTGCCAAAGACTTCGAGTTCTCTGAGAGCCTCCCGATCCCTGAGCTCTTCTTGAACCTGTATCTCTATGATATCCCCCTTTGGCACGGAGTCTTTGAGTTCACTGATTGTTCCAAGTGCCCTCAACTTACCTCTGTATATAATTGCTATTCTCTCACAAACTCTCTCCGCTTCAAACATGTCGTTTGTCGCAATAATCACTGTTGTTCCCTCTGACCTCAGCTTCTTAATAACATCCCAGAGAGCGTGTTTAGATAAGACATCAACTTGAGCTGTTGGCTCATCTAGAATGGCTATTCTCGGCTTCTGAATAAGAACCTTAGCCAACTCAACCTTCTTCCTGGTTCCACCACTCAGCTGGTAGAAGTACTTGTTTCTATGCTCCCAGAGGCCGAGAAGCTCCATTACCTCTCTGACAACTCTCTTAGCCTCCTCGCGGGGGTACCCCACTATTCTAGCGTGCCATGTTAACAAGTCTATGGCCTTGTCAATCCACATAGCCTTAGGCTCCTGGAACGCTATGCCCACTAGTTTCCTAACCTCGTAGTCTTCACGAGTCACACTGTGACCATAAACATATATGTCTCCACTAGTCGGCTTATACACAGTAGCTATAGTTAGTAGTGTAGTCGTCTTGCCAGAGCCATTTGGACCCAGAAGCCCAAATATCTCGTTCTCGTATATATCTAAGTTTAAGTCCTCTACAGCAGTGAAATCCCCGAATTTCTTAGTAAAATTGATGATTTCAACTGCTTTTCTCCTCACAGATATTCAACCCTAACTTCCGCTAATTACACTAACAACATAGTAAATTAAAGCCTCCTCTATACCCAGTAGCCTAGGAACGTGTCGTGTTAATATTAACTTGAAGTCTACTTGTCAACTAGATAGGGTTTACTGCCATTTCAATGTGTTAAACCACATGGTATTTACTTCGAGGGTTTGGCAATTATCCACGGCCTTGTATTCACAACTCTATATCCCAGTTTCTCGTAGACTCTTATTGCCTCTACATTATCTTTCTCTACACACAGAAACGCTACTGCGCCTGACGAGACTATTCTCCTAGTTATAGCTGAAGTTACAGCTGTAGCGTACCCTCTTCTCCTGTACTCGCTTCTAGTGTATATGTCGCACACTAAGCAGGCTTCGGGTAGCTTAGCGCACACCGCACCGGCAGATACGAGTTTTCCATTTACAAACACTCCGAAGTAGGTTCTCTTAGTCAGCTTCTCCCTAGCCTCTTCTACACTTAACTCCTCACCTCCACTCTTAGCATAGTCTGCAAAGACCTCTACGTGCTCCGGAGTCAGCCTCGTGGCGAGAAACTCGTTGGGGCTAGGCCTAAACGACTCCCCTGTAGTGATCATGTCGTGAAACCACTTGACCTCAGTCTCTTTAAAGCCGAGAGATAGTAGGTAGTGAGAAGTTCTCTCAATGAGCTC
>JAJHQQ010000048.1 GCA_020833245.1 Desulfurococcaceae archaeon | reverse complement strand
TTAGCCGCGTAATGAAACACTACTTCGACGTCTCTAAGGGCTTTTCTCAGCTCCTCGAAGTTCTTAATGTCAATATTCACAAACTCTATGTTTTTGCTCTTTAAGTGGTGTTTAATGTTCTCAATACTCCCAGAACTCAAATTATCAATAACTCTGACAATGTAGCCGAGCTCAACTAACCTGTCAACCAAGTGACTCCCAATAAACCCCGCTCCACCGGTAACCGCTACGTGCAGATCTCTCACCCACTTAACTAGTATTTTACTCAAACACGTTTCCTCGTTTTTACATTATTAAATTTTGAAGATAGCTGATAGGGCTAAATACCTACACAAGGGGTCTTCCATATCTACTCGTTAATGGAGACTCCTTAACGAGTTTTCCGCGATAGAGTGTGTTTTTAAGTACATATTGTGCTTTCCTCCGAGAGAGTACTCTGTTGTTATTACCGCAGTATGGACTGTAAATACACCTTGGACAGCCATCTTCACAATTACACCTACTAACTATTTCATATACAACTCTGAGAGTCCTCTCTAGTCTCTCGTAGAGAAGCTTTGAGAGACCGCTACCTCCCACTACAGCGTCGTATACAGCTATGTCTCCACTAGGATAGCTCACGCCACCGAGATCCGTGAGCCCCGCACCAATAGTTACTCTACTAGCAGATATAGTAGCGTGCTCAATAGCGTGATAAGCCTCTGCACAGCCACCTGCACCGAGCTCACTGTACTCTGGGAGTTTGAAGAGAGTAGCCATCGTGACATACCTGTAAACTATTTGAGGCGAGAGCTCTACCGTGGTGATCACTTCACCGGTATAAGAGCTCCTTACAATGTACCCGTCAACTACCAGCTCGAGAAGCACTTTGCTGTAGTTAACTTTAAAGCCGAGCTCCGAGGTCCTCTCCTCCAGAATATCGTAGTCTGCTATGTCTACTGTGTAGAGCGGCCTCGTGTAGACTTCAATGTCTTCTTTAACTCTCTTAATTCTAGCTTGCTTTTTCTCTAAGTCTAATGATATAACCCTATATGGGGTTTTAGAGTACAAGTAAATAGCACCGGGATACAGCTCTAGTACAGCTAGTGGGAGCTCACGCGTTGCTATAACTTCTCCGACTTCATCGTCAACTACCTCAATATCCGGGCCCGTAGACCTAATACTAGATCTCTCCGCGAAGAGCCTCCTAGCCCTCGCGTAGTTCACTACTACGTAGGGACCATATATCTTTACGACTCTGTTGACTACTAAATCGTCTAGGACTCTCAGCCACTCTGCTGGAAGGCTATTCACACGTACGCGACCAGCTTGGAGAAGATAGGCTATTACGTGCGTTTTTAAAACCTCTTCGTTGAGTGGCTCAATAATGTTCGGCGTTAACTCCTGGTTAAAGAAGTCCTCTGGGTGATTAGCGTAGTAGGAGTCTATTGGGTCGTCTGCTAGTACTGTTATGACATACCCCTTTCCTCGCCTCCCTGCTCTACCAGCTCTCTGCAAGTACTTCACGTAAGATGGGGCTGGCGCAGCCATTACTACAGCGTCTAGTGTTCCAATATCAATGCCTAATTCTAGTGTTGGAGTTGAAATAACCCCGTTTATTTTGCCCTGTCTCAGCTGTTCTTCAACGCTCTTTCTAATCTCCTGCGATAAGCCGGCTCTATGAACACCTATTTTCACTTCGTGCTCCTTCTCAATAGTCCTCGCTAAAACCTCAGCCATTTGCTGACTATCTACGAATACTAGAAACTTCAAGTTGTTTTCAGCTAGAAATGAAACAACGTGTGAAGTCACTGCCCACCTGCTTAGAGGACCTGCAGAGACAAGTATGTGAACAGCTGTTCCCCTTCTCAATAGGCTTCCCTGCACGACCTTGAACTTCTCCTCGAAAATGCTCTCCGCGAAGTCTCTTGGATTAGCAATCGTGGCTGATGAAGCTACAAATTGCGGACTCGCCTTCTTAAATAACTTAACTCTGTGTACTAAGTGGTGAAGATGCGCCCCCAATACCCCCTCATAGACGTGTAGCTCGTCAAAGACGAGAAACCTCGCGTTTTCAATAAACTTCCTAATGTTTGGACTGTAAACTAGTCCAATATGTATCATATCTGGATTTGACACGATTATTGAGGGGGGTGTACGGGCTATTTTTCTACGTTGATGTTGAGACGTGTCGCCATCGTATATCCCCACGCTAAGTGTCTTGTAGACTAAGTACTCTGAGAACCTCTTAACCTGATCTCTGGCTAGCGCCTTAGTGGGGTAAGTTACAATAGCGTGTGGATACCTCTTCTCACTAATAGTCAACACGGACTTAGCTAACGGTATGAAAAAAGCCTCTGTCTTCCCCGTCCCGGTTCCCGCGACTATTACTACGTTCTCGCCATTTAAGATCTCTCTGTAAGCATCGTGCTGGAATCTGTATAGTCTCCTAATACCGCGTCTTTCAAGGACTCTTACCAGTGGCTCGGGTAAATCTAAGCTGTAAATGTCTGGTCCAGGTTCAGGCTCACCGGTCGTCTCTACTCTCTCATATATGACTCCGACTTCTCGAATACCACACACACGCGCTAAGTACTCGTTTAGACTAGTGGTTAAACCATCAGTGAACAAAACGCGTACCCATGTCGGGTAAGTACTTTACTATTCCGGTGGTAAGTAGTTGTATTCGCCTATAGGTACTTTAACTCATATACCTCTGTACTCGAGAATTTAACTTTCTCTACTCCAGTGTCAACTACGAGGTCTCCGGTTTCCGTTACACCTATAACCTTTCCCGTGACTGCGCCATCTCTCAGTAGTAATACTGCTACTCGCCTCCCAAGCGTCTCTAAGAGTCCTAGGTACTGAGCCTGTAGTTTCTTGTGGTTTTCAACGTACTTTTCTATTCTCCCCATTACACCTGAAAGGTATGATAATATTCTATTCCTCGGAGTTAACTTTCCAACTATGCTCTTTAGACTCACAGCCTTCTCTAATTTCGGGTCGTTATTAACATTTATGCCTATTCCGACGTAAACGTGAAGCCTATTCTTGTAGAACTCTCCTTCAATTATAATTCCAGCGAGTTTTCCTCCTTTGACGACTACGTCATTCGGCCACTTAATCTTGGCGTCAACTCCAAATCTCTCTCTAAATAACTCGCAGAGAACTACTGGGATAGCTAGTGGTAAGTACTGGGCAATGCGATCCTCTAGTGGGAGTTTAAAGGTTGCCCAGACACCACCTAAATCACTTATCCACTCTTTGCCGTGTCTACCGTAACTGTGAACCTGATACTCCGCCACTACTATACTCCACGAGGGTAAGCCCTTCGCAACGTGCATTGTAGAGCCAACTATCGTCTTGTACACATAGCTCCACCCCCAGGGCTTTATTCTAGACGGGTTATCTCCAGCTAGCCACACTACGCTAGAGTCCTCGACTCTAATGAGGTGGTTTTCCTTCATTTCACCTATAATGGCCGAGAGCTCGTCAGCCTGTAATCCGAGCTCCCTTGAGAGCTCATCTAATTCTACGACCTCACGTTTACTCAGTTCTTCTAGTACTCTGAGCTTAAATATAGTTTTAGAGTCTAGTAGTTTTTGCTCCACTTTCTCACCCTAATTAGAACTTTATCTAAGCTTAATCTTGATGGCAACTCAGGAAAATATCTTCTCAAGAACTCGTAAAGGCTCATAACTTGCACACCCGGAACACTGGGCTTAACGTCGACTAGTCCCTTCCTCCACAGTAACGAGAGCAGGTATAGAAGTAGCAGTCTAGTGTTCTCGGCTTCAACTGAAGCCAGATACTCGTCTCGCGAGTAGTGCACTAGTACACTTTGCTTTAAGGCGCACTTCTCTAGAGTCTCCTTATCTCTCTTAACAATGTGACACGCTAGGCTTAACCCATAGTCCGCCTCTGCCGTAATGTACTTGTTTACGTCATCAATACTATATCTTACGTGGCGAGGAATGTAAGGAAACGACCTACATATGTATGGCTTGTAAATGTAGTGAATCGAGCACTTATTACCTAGTAGAAATGGGCACTTAGAGTTCTCGTCTAAGTGTAGTATGTAGCTAAAAGCCACATTTACTCCGCTAATAGCATCGTAGACGGTATATCCTGGAGAAAACTTTACCTCCACGCCTACGAGCCCGCTGAGCTCTCTTAGAATAATCTCCTCGTGGGGTAATAGGGATATTGGAGACAGCTTACAGCACTCACCACACATATCACACTTAAAAACAGGAATAGCCTTCAAAGGCGAGCATCACCCTCCCTGCTAGGCTGTTACGTGGTAGCCTGGTAGCCTCTCAGTGTATAGTGCTCTCACCCTCTCGACTCCACCTATTTCATCAATAAACTCGGCAACGGGTGGGGGGACGTAGTTTCTCCACTCACTACTCCCACTAGCCATTAATCTCCTTATAACGCTTCCTTTAAGCATTTCTCTATTAAAAGGCGGGGGTTCAATTACTTTGTACCCCTCCTCGACAAAAAGCCTACGAATAATTGGGTTGAGAGTTACAACTACATTGAAAGCTGGACTATATAGTTTCACGTAGTGCACTGCCACCTTGCTAACTTCTAATGTAGGTAAAGTAACAGTGATAACTCTTGATAAGTCGTATCCTCGCCACTTGAGAGCTCTACGCACCATTTCAATTCTCTCTCCCGTCGTGAAGGGGTTCTCGGGAGTGTGGCTTTGACTAGCCATGCCAATTACAACTACGATTTCACTGTA
Source organism: Desulfurococcaceae archaeon (assembly GCA_020833245.1). Taxonomy (GTDB): domain Archaea; phylum Thermoproteota; class Thermoprotei_A; order Sulfolobales; family Desulfurococcaceae; genus UBA285. The sequence continues at coordinate 245 of JAJHQQ010000048.1, read as the reverse complement.
AGCAGAGAGGCAGTGCTCTACGGTGTGTAAGTGCCCGTAGTGAAAAGGCTGAAACCTAGCAATCATTAAGCACCTTGACACACAGTATCACCGTGCTTGGTATTGTAAAAGCCTTATTTTATGCTCTAGGTGCCTAGTACCGGTAAGTAAAATTAACCGATAGTGCGTAACATATATCGGCCTGTGCCTAGTTCTCTAAGAATATCCATACTTGTTCACGCATTAGTACCTATCACTAAAATTAG
>JAJHQQ010000047.1 GCA_020833245.1 Desulfurococcaceae archaeon | reverse complement strand
GCCTCTCTCACCTCTACGTCTCGAACCGCCTCCTCGAGGAAGTCTCTCAGTAGTCTAATTCTACTATACCTGCCACTCAGTACTACAACTCTCGCTCTAGGAGAAGAGACTAGTGCTCTCGCAACGTCCTTGGCGAGAGACTCAGCGTAGTGTTTAAACAGCGAGGCGTAGGGCTCTTCACTCCTCTCGTAAGCTCTAGCGAGTACCTCCAAGTCGTAGACTCCGGCGTAGTGGAAAACACCGCCCCTGAAAACATCCCAGCGATCCCAGCCCGCGCCGTGAGCAACTACCTCCAGGTCTAGTGCACCGGCTGTTAGCGTCCCCGTAGACGCTACTGTCCCCCCAACGCCGTCTACTACTTTACCGCGACTCACAGAGATGACCGCGTAGTACCCGTACCCCAGCTCGACTAGGACTAAGTCAACGGAGTCATAGTCTACGGATTCACTGAGACTGTAATTGTACACTGCGAGGACGGTTGACGCTAGCTTATCAGCAGTCCCCATGTCAACCCTATTGATCTTCCTGTACCACGGCACCGTAGGGAGGAGGATCACTGATGGAATAAAGACTACTCTAGAAGAATACTTCACTGTGAGCTCCTCAACCACACTAGCCAGAGCCCTGTAAACCCACACACCCATATCACCGCTCTTAACACCACTCTCTAACTCCTCCTCACTACTGAGAAGTAAAACCTCCACGGCGAACCTCCTAGGAGACTTAACATCACTCCCCCAGCTCATAGGCACACCGTAACCCGACGGCGCGACAATAAAGTCTACACTCCGAGAATCAACGTAGTCCAGTAGCAAACCAGGATTATTGGCGACTACACTCGTATCAAAACTCTCCTCAGCCACGACAACTCCGTCTTCAACAACAACAGCGTCAAAACTCCTAGTCCCGGGATCAATGCCTAAAACACGCACAACTACACCCACCAGCTCGAGTTAAACCAGCGTGAAGTCAGCCAAGTACAAATATCGTAGAAGGTGGAAAATAAACCACCACGTATAAGTACAGTCACGACTCCACGCGCTACACTAATTGAGTGTTAGACAGAAATCTCCGATTTTTCTGTCTAACACCTTTACTGTGAATGCCCCCGGGACGCACAGTATTCTGTGAGGCTCGCACGTCACTGTGCTGTGAAGAGAGCCCTACTGTGAACTATTACTTAGCGGAAGTTGGAGATCGTGGAGTAGTTGATGTACTACTCGTATCTCAGCTCTCCGTTAACATTTACAGCGCACTTGCTTAATTTGTGCTCTACTACTCTGTTCTCGTCAATTACGTGTAGAACTGTAAAGCCCTTAACTAGTAAGTAGTCTGCGAGTATTTTCCTGTGGCATAGCCATGGAAGTCTCTCACGGCAGAGTAGCGTGCTTGTCTTCGAGGAGGCTAATTCAACTAGCCTCTCTAAGTGTTTTCTAACAGCCGGGTTCATGGTGATATACGTGGCGTATGCCCTAAACCCCTCAGCTTCAAAGCATTTCGCTACACCATAGTCCCCTACATCTACGCCAAATCTCCTATAACCCCCGAGCTCCGGTATCCAGTAGTACTCGTAGCCTCGTTCACGCAGAGTACTAGATAGGCTCACACCAGAGTACTCGGGTAGTCTTCGAGAAGTAGTCCACCGCCTGACGTCAATAACGGCCTTAACGCCGTACCGGCTGAGAGCACTTAAAAGCTCACTAATACTCCTCACACCGTAGCCAATAGTATAGATGATCCTGGATGTCAAGGTCGCCACCACGGTGAGCGCGAATTTAGATCATTGATTCGGGTACACCGCTGGGATCATAGGCTACTGTGGGTTTTAGCCTATTTCTCCTCAGTAGCTCCTTAACGTGAGGGTAGAGTATTACGTACTCCTCGTCAATACACTCAACTAGAGCTGGGTGTATTTCAGCGAGTCTCTTCTTGAACACACTGTAGCTCTCATTATTACTAAAACTGAGCATTACAGCTGGGTAGAAGTCCCCGCAGGGCTTTAAACCCTGATTTAATAAGTTCTCGAGGGCCCTGAAATGGTACTCGTAAAACGACTTATCCGCTCCACTTAAATACTCAAACTCCTCTGGCGTGCAGCCCTTAAAGCTAACTCTCACAACTAGCTTACTGTACGAGGCTAGTCTACGAGCAACCTCGGTGTCTCTACCAATTATTAAGCCATTTGTCTCGAGTATAAACACGAAATCCGTGTCCTCGACTAATTCTAGTAGCTCGTAGACGTGATCTAAGCCTATTGTAGGCTCCCCGCCACTAAGCCTCAAGTACCTGTATCCACGCTGAGAGGCAATTGACGAAATCCTGTTAAACACTGAGCGAGGCGACTCAAACCACCCCTTATCACAGTAGTAACTGTACCTCCAGCTCCAGCAGAACTTACACCTCAAATTACACCCAACAACATCACCAGTAGCAATACCACCATACCACCTCCCGCCACGAAACCTATAATACCTCCTCTCCTGTACACCACTAACCCTCCTAGTCACAGCTCTCTCAACTACCTCGGCGAGCTTAAAGGGATCTAAACCAGCCATTACTCACCTCCACGCATATAGCGCAGTATACAGAAACTTATACTAACTGAGCAATTACAATTTCATACAGAGCTACTAGAGAGGCGTTGTACACAGCTTTACGAGTAGTAAGTAGCGCGAATCTAGCTAATACGCCTATTAACTCTCGGAGGATGCTCTTTAATTTCTCAATAAAAATACACAGTGATCTATATAGAGATTTGAGTGCTCCCTCTAAATTACCCTTAAAATACATGTTCACTATTCTCGTTGAATTCGAAGTATAGACCGTGACCGTTATGTTAACGCTTGATCCTAATTTCCCTCTACTCCGCAGAGCATCCAGTGTAAAGGAAACCACACTACTCACTACTCTGCGAGTTTCATTTAGTACAGTTGATACTCTAATTCTAAGGGCCTCAACTACGCCGCTTACACCCTTAAATCGTGACTTAAAAGCCGTGATAACATTCATAGACTCAGTTGAAGCAGCCTCGCGTCTCAAAACTATATCTCCTAGTATACTGTACACTAGTAGAATAGCTGCAAGCAGAGCGATCATCAATAGTATCGCTGTCATTTTAGTCAACATTTTAGACACAGCTATCTATTAATGCCAGGTTTCCTTATATTGTTACCACAATTACCTTATTAACACTACTATTGATAAAAATCTTCTCGAAGCAGCCAATGTTAATTAGTTTATTAGTTTAATTATAAAAACTATATTGAAGAACAAGGAGAACTTTATGTTGGTGGTGTAGAGAATTGCCGAGTAATGAGAGTGGAGAAGTGATGGGAGGAGGGGGTAATAAGGGCGCTGTTGTGGCTTTTGTCATTTTCGCCGCGTTTTCAGTAGTGTTAAATTTGCAGTACTACGTGAAATTGATAATGAGAGAGCCTATTCCTTTCGGAGACGTGTACTTTATGGGTTTTTCACTAGTGTTATTGAGCTCGCTACTAGCAATAGTACTCGGGATGAGCATTGACTCTGTGGGATATCGGAGTGGCTCTGCGAGTTTGAGGAAAATAGGACTACTATACATGGCTATAGGGTTGTTCATGATTGCTTTGTACACTAGTGTAGATTTCGCTATTAAATATGAATCGCTTAGCCAGCTTTTACGTATAGCTGGACTCGTAATTTTACCTATGGGCTACGCTTCATGTATAGCCTTCATAGGCGCATACTCGCATAGAATAGCACTGGAAACAAGATATGCAAGTCGTAGATAATAGGTTGAGCACTATAATGCGAGTAATTTATTAATTTGTAAGGATTAACTACAAGTGATTCTCTCAGGGTAAGAAAACTAGTATTGTAGAAGTGGCGTGTCTATTGGTGCAATATAGTACTCGACTTCTCTGCTTGTAGTTTAATTGTGCTTTATTTAACCTTAAATTTAAGCATTTATAACGTGTAATTCACAGTTAATTAAACTGCCCCACAGTGGGTGTGATTGATGAGTGCGCGTGGCTTAATAGTAGTGGCTTTTGGTGGAAATGCGTTTCAGAGTAAAGGTGATAAGGGCACAGTTGAAGACTACTGGAGAAACGCATATATAGCGACTGAGATTATTGTTAAGCTAGTTGAAGAGGGCTACAGAGTTGTTGTAACTCACGGTAATGGGCCGCAAGTGGGAATAATCGCGGAGTGGATGGCTCTTGGGTTAAAAGAGAAGAATATACCACCAATGAGCTTAGACATCGCTGGGGCAATGACTCAGGGCTGGCTTGGCTACATTCTCCAACAGGCAATATACAATAAGCTACGCGAGAGAGGCCTATTTCCCAGTAGGGTTAGAGGCGTTGTAACTATAGTAACGCAGACACTAGTGCGCGGCGATGACCCAGCGTTTAGAGACCCCACTAAATACATTGGCCCATGGTACAGTAAAGAAGAGGCTGAGAAATTAGCTAGAGAGTTCAACTGGTCTTTTAAGCCAGATCCACGTGGAGGATACCGTCGAGTTGTCCCTTCACCAGACCCTATTATGCAAGTAGAAATCAATGCCATTAGGGAACTCGCAGAAGAGGGCTACATTGTAATATGTGGTGGCGGCGGGGGAATACCAGTAGTGGAGGAGAACGGTAAGCTACGTGGTGTTGAGGCTGTAATAGACAAAGACCTAGACGCTGAGAGACTCGCTACAGCTCTACGCGCCGATACACTGTTAATTCTAACAGATATAGACTACGCCTACTTAAACTACGGCTCTGAAAACGCGAAGAAGTTAACCGTAGTGACTGCGACAGAGGCGTTAAAGCACTACGAGGAAGGGCACTTCAAGCCGGGTAGCATGGGGCCAAAAGTCCTCGCCGGTATAAGGTTTGTGCAGAACGGTGGAAAGTTAGCAATAATAGCTCACTTGTCTAAGGCTCTCGAAGCACTACGAGGAGAGAGTGGCACTAGAATTGTGCCGGGCTAAAATTAAGCACCGTGAACTGTACAAGATAATGGGCTTTTTCTCACTAGTATTAACAACACTCGTGTGGGGAACATCATTCGCGTTTATAAAGCTCACTTCTATAA
>JAJHQQ010000046.1 GCA_020833245.1 Desulfurococcaceae archaeon | reverse complement strand
CCTATTAAGACAACAGCTTCTGTCTCCTTATCTCTCAGGAACAACTCATAGACATCTATAAAGTCGAGGCCTGTGACTGGGTCTCCACCGAGGCCTATTACAGTTGATACTCCATAGTCGCGCTTAGAAAGCTCTCTAGCAATCTCATATGTGAGAGTACCACTCCTTGAGACTAGCCCCACATAGCCTCGCTTAAACACGTGAGCAGGCATAATACCAAGTTTACACTCATTAACAGTCATAACACCAGGCGTATTAGGCCCCACTACACTAACACCCCTCCTCCTAGCGTAGTTTACAAACCTAACCTCATCGTGTAGTGGTACACCCTCAGTTATTACAACAACTACTCTTACACCGTGATCTACAGCCTCATATACAGCGTCACTCGCAAACCTCGCTGGGACAAAGACTATTGAGGCGTCAATAGGCCCCTGTTCTCTCACAGCCTCGTGCACAGTATTGTATACTGGAACACCGTGAACATAGCTACCACCCTTACCAGGCGAGGTGCCAGCAACGATCTTTGTACCATACTCCAGCATTAGCTTAGTGTGAAAACTCCCCTCTCTCCCAGTTATACCCTGAACTAGGGCTCTCGTAGACGCGTTTACAAGTATGCCCAAAACCCCTCACCTCTTAGCTACCTCCACGGCTGCTTTCACCGCATCATCCATTTCACTGTAGACTTCAATACCGTGTTCTCTCAGAATTCTACGACCCTCCTCCTCATTAGTTCCCAGCATTCTCACGACAATAGGCTTAACAGCGCCAACTTCTCTAATAGCCTCAACTATGCCGGCGGCCACTTCGTCACACCTAGTTATACCGCCAAAAATATTTACTAGTAGAACTCTAGATCTCGGGTGATTAAGCATTAACTTAACAGCCTCTTTAACACTCTCTCTGCGCGCTCCACCACCAATATCTAGGAAGTTTGCGGGTTTACCACCATAATAGAGTATTGAGTCCATTGTTGCCATAGTTAACCCGGCTCCATTACTAATAACCCCGATATCACCGTCTAGCTCCACGTAGCTAAACCCGAGCTCCTTAGCTCTCTTCTCGTACTCCGAGAGGTCTCTACCATATAGCTTCTGTAGCTCTACACGCCTATAGAGGCTGTTGTCGTCAATAATAATCTTCGCGTCCAGTGCTACTAGCTTATTATCACACGTGAGGGCGAGTGGATTAAACTCCACGAGCTCAGCGTCATAGTCGATCATTATGTTATACATGGCTCTCATAATCTGTGAGAGGTCTTGTAGGAGAGCCCATGGTAATTTAAGTACTTGAATAGCCTCTCGTGACATGTACTCTAAGTAGCCTACACCTGGATCAACGTAGACTCTGTGTATTTTCTCAGGGTACTTCTTAGCCAGCTCCTCTATCTCGACACCCCCCATCTCTGAGACTAAGTACACTGGTCTACGAGTAGCTCTATCAACAGTGAGTGACAAGTAGAGCTCTCTACTAATACACACCTTCTCCTCAACAAGTAGTTTCTCAACTCTCTCACCGCGAATACTAGTAGAGAGGAGCCTCTCTGCAACAGCATACGCGTCCTCAGGTTTCTCAGCGACTTTTACTCCACCAGCTAGTCCTCTACCACCAACTAAAACCTGTGCTTTAATAACCACTGACCCCAGCTCACTGGCAGCACGCTTAGCCTCCTCAGGTGTAGAGACTAGTCGTCCACGTGGAGTAGTTACACCATATCTCTTAGCAATATCTTTGCTCTCATACTCATAGAGCTTCATATTTACACCAAAATACTACTAAGGAGGAGTAAGAGTTAAATGAGTAATAATGCGGGGGGTGGGATTTGAACCCACGCAGGCCTACGCCATCGGGTCCTGAGCCCGACCCCTTTGACCAAGCTCGGGCACCCCCGCACCATTAACCACTACTATATCAAGAAACTAGGTTTTTTATTCATAAAACGCGTGAATAAAGACGAGGTGAGCTCTTAACATTAAGTGACATAAACCGTGCTCTGAACACGGTAAATCTAGACTATAGTGACTCATAAACTCTGAGATAGTAGTAGAAGTGTGTGAGAGCATATGACCTCTCTAAGTGCTAGCGCCATTAGAGAGATATTAGAGGAGAAGAGTAGACTTAGAGAATTATTAAGTTCTCAGTTAAGCGAGAGTGAGAAGAAGAGTGCTGAGAGAGATTACCACGCTAAGAGACCACCAAGGCCGTGTGGAATAACAGTACACACAGCTATAGGCTGTGTTTATCAGTGTAGGTACTGCTATATTTACGACATGGGGTTTAAGATAGAAGTTAAACCATATCCTCTAAGGGGGCTTCAACTAGCTTACGCACTACTCTCAAACAAGTACTTTATACCAGGATCCCGGGGAACATATTTAGCAATAGGTAGTATCTCTGAGCCCTTTCACCCCGCTGTAGTTAACAAGACACTCGAGTATATTGAGGCTTTCTACAGGTATTTAAATAACCCAGTTCAATTCTCAACAAAAGCCTATTTAAGTAGTCAAGTCTGCGAGAAGCTAGCTAATATAAGTAGTAAGAGAATATCACCACTAGTTACAGTTGTAAGTCTGAGTGAAAGCGCGAGTTTAGAGCCCTATGCGCCTAAACCGGAAAAGAGATTTGAGACTATAAGAAACCTGAGAGAAGCTGGTTTAAAGCCATTTCTCTTTCTAAGACCAGTGATCCCGGGCTTGACTGAGAAAGAGTACGAGGAGATAATTGACTTAGCTGTAGAGCACGGCGCTATAGGAGTTGTCGCCGGCACGCTCAGAGTCACGAGGAGAATACTGAGTGAGCTACGGGAAGCGGGATTAGACGTGTCTGTAATAAACAGGAGGTTAAAAATACCTGTTGAGAAAATGCGTAGTAATGTACAGTACGATGTCTACACTAGTGACATCAAGTCTCAAGTAGCCAACTACGCGAGGCGTAAAGGACTAGTCTTCTTCCCCTCTGCATGCATGGCTAATCTCTACACTCACAACACATCATGCTGGAAAATGGTGCACATGAATGTAGAGTTGTCTGTGAAACCACGCGAAGTGGACTTTGAGGTAGTTGAGAGTATCGTTAAGCAACTCGGAGGTGAAGCCAGTAAAGTGATCTTTAATAGAGGTGAACTACTAGTATATACAAGTAGTAAAGTAGACAGTAGACTCATAAGTGAGGTGCTGAGATCATACTTTTTAGCCTGCGTGAGAGTCACTAGGAGTAAAGGGAATGGGGGGAGACTTGAGTAGTTTCTACGTTGTATTTGACCTCTACGGGACACTTGTAGACTGGGTTAGTAGTGTGAGCGGGTTTATTGAGAAGTTTATATCGAGGAGTGGAGTAGAAGAGTTCTTTAAGTGTGATCTCGAGGTAGTCTCCTCAATTAATTATCGCCCCTACAAGGAGATTCTAAGAGAGTGTCTAAGTAGAATTGCCCTTAAACACGGTGTCGTGTTATCAAGCGATCTCATTGAGGCTTTTATACTACAATTCGCGAAGTCACCACTATACCCCGATGTAGTGTACGGGGTTAAGCAGCTGAGAAATAGGGGTTTCAGCGTGGGAATCCTCTCTAACACCGACAAGGACTTGTTAAAAATAACTCTCTGCGGAGTAGAAGACATCTTTGACTTCACTATTACAGCTGAGGATGTGAGAGCATATAAGCCGAGGAGAGAGGCATTTACAAGAGCTTATAGCATATTAGGCATAACGCCACTAGAAGTTATTCACGCATCAGCTTATCCCCAGTACGATTTACAACCTGCGAGTGAGCTAGGTGCTAGGACAGTTCTCCTAGATAGAGGTTACGGGTGTAAGTGGTACGTTTCTGTGAGTAGTCTAATAGATCTCGTAGACGTGCTCGAAGAGCTAGTGTAGTTGATTATCAGCTAGGACTTCAGTTCATCACTCCTCAGATGAAACCTCCCTCATCAATCAAGTAGATTTTTACTCACCGTGCTATAAATACGTACTACTCTTTAACCTAATTTCCCACTTCTCACTAGATTGTTTCAGTACCGGTATAGTACTCCTAGCCTTTTCGACTTCTTCTAGTTGAAGTCTGTGCTCAACGTACGCCTCGCGATAACCCATATCTAGCTCCTTAACACCCCACGGACTATACACACCGCTTCTACCCGTAAACAGCTCACCCACTTGGTTTGCTACTACAATGTACACAGTGTTCTCGTGTGCTCTACTAGAGGCTAGGGTATCTAACACAGCCTCTTTCAAGGGACCACGAACCCACCCGGCCTGCACAACTACGAGCTTAGCCCCACCGAGAGCGTAGAGTCTAAAGAGCTCGGGAAACCTCAGATCATAGCATATCGCGAAGCCTGTTTCAAAGTTGTCAATGACTATTAGTCTACTAGGTGACGAGCCGGGAGCAAAGAAGTCCGATTCCCTGTAGCCATAGGCGTCAAATAAGTGCATTTTACTGTAAACGTGTAGAGCCTCTCCTCTACTAGTTACAAGTATTGTAGTGCTCCTCGTGTATGGCGGTGTTGGAGTCCTCTCTACGAAGTGTACGGCTATACTGGTTCCCAGATTCTCAGCTAATCTAACGAAACCTGCTAAGTACTTACTAGTAGTTGGCTCCTCAGCTAGCTCGTAGACTTTCCGGGGGTCTCTGACAAGTAGCGGGTTAAGCATACTGTACTCAGGCATGACAATTAAGTCCGCGCCGCGATACCCCCTCTTTATAATACTAGTAGCCTTCTCCAGGTTTGCTAGAGGACTACTACTACTAAAATCACCCTGTACAATGCCCACAACGAGCTCACTCATAACTACACACCTCCACCCTAGTCACTAGTAGTGTAGAGGTTTAAAGATAGCTGTAGCATTACTCCGCTTTAACCTCGCCAATATTAGGTGGAAACCTGTAGTACTTTGGATACCTAGCTACACGCTCCAGTAGCTCGCGATCTCGTAGAGTACTTAGAAACTCCCTAATGAGAACCTTTCCTAATCTCTCCTTGTGAACCAGGAAATCGTACTCCTCCCACCTTAGTGGTATAAAGTCAAGGCCATATAGCTCAGCAACATACCCTACTGCTAACCCCACGTCAGCTCTACCCTGCTTAACTGCTAGTGCTACCGCTGAGTGGGTTTTAACCTCGTAAGTGTAGCCTTTAATAGTCTCCGCTAGCCT
>JAJHQQ010000045.1 GCA_020833245.1 Desulfurococcaceae archaeon | reverse complement strand
AGGCATTAACAACGTCCATGTCGAGTAGTTCAGCCATTAAGCTCTGATACTCGAAGAGGGCTTGCATTAATCCCTGAGAAATCTCAGCTTGATATGGTGTGTAAGCTGTGAGGAACTCTCCGCGGGAGACTATGTACTTCACTAGAGGTGGCACGTAGTGAGGATATACTCCTCCACCGAGAAATGGAGGTGTTCTCAGCTTAGTGTTCTTGGAGAGCTTATCCCCAATAATTCTCTTAGCCTCTATCTCTGACACGGGCCTCCCAATACCTATTTCAAGGCTCTCCCATTTCTCGCGAGATAGTAGTATTTCCCGCGGTATATCGCTGAAAAGGTCTTCTACTCTCTCAGCACCAATAGTCTTCAACATCTTCTCTACTTGCTCACGCGTTGATCCAGGTATCCACGGGTGTGAAAAGCTCAAAGACCACACCACTCTAAGATTAGAGGACTCAATATAAAATATAATCTACACGCAGTTGAGAAACTATGGGTGATAGGGTTGGCTAAGAAAATACCACTACTAGACTTCTACATTGAGCGACTCAGAGCAGAGCCAGGTTACTTCGGGGATTGGGAGGTCCCCATGAGGTATACTAGTGCTATTGAGGAGCACGTGGCTGTTAGGAGCAGTGTAGCTTTCTTTGATGTATCACACATGGGTAGAATCGCGCTGAGGGGGCCTGACGTCGTCTCCTTTATACAGTACATTTACACTAAGGATCTCTCAAAAGTGAAAGAGTGGTCTATGAGTGGGCCAACGCTCGCCTTAACAGAGCTCGCCAGGGTGAAAGACGATGAGATGCTCTACAAGATCAGTGAGGAGGAGTGGCTACTAGTACCAAACGCGCTAGCTCGAGAAAGAATGCTTGAGTATTTTAGAAAGGTGATATCAGAGAAGGGCTTTAGAGTAGAAGTCTCTGATTTAACAGAAAAGTACTCAATGCTGGCAATTCAGGGACCGCGATCAGCTGAGCTCATGGAGTCTCTAGGCGCGAAGTGGGCAGGTGACCTCAAACTACTAGAGTTTAGGCTTAACGAGGAGATCGCTGGAGCTAAGCTCTACCTTGTTAGTCGAAGTGGCTGGACAGGTGAAGACGGGTTTGAGGTTTGGGGTGATCACGGCGAAGTCAAGAAACTAGTTGAAACACTGATCTCGAGAGGTGTAAAGGCAGCTGGCCTCATAGCACGTGACACTCTGAGAATAGAAATGGGCTTTGTCCTCGGAGGACACGAGTACGGAGAAGACCCTGTGAAATTCCCGTGCGCTGTGAGCTTAAGGTATGGTATGGGTGCTATATCGTGGGATAAGAAGGGGTTTGTTGGAGAAGACGCTCTCCGAGCCTGTAGGCGTGAAGGGGCTAGGTGGATAAGAGTTGGTTTAAGAATGGGGAAAGAGGCTGGTAGACTCTTCCCGAGGGAGGGTAGTGGCGTCTACGTTGAAGACGTCTACGTGGGGTGGATTACGAGTAGTTGCTACTCGCCAGTTTTAAATAGAGGAGTAGCCATGGCCTACATAGACACCAGGTACGCTATACTGGGAGAAGAAGTTGAAGTGGATATTAGGGGTAAAAAGTACACTGCTAAAATTGTTGATTTCCCATTTATAAAGAAGTAAGCTACTAGTGCAACAAGTGATCATTAAAGTTTTTTACGCTTAACTATATTGTGTGTAATTGGTGGTACTGGGAATGTACGAGTATGGTGAATCCCCCGGCTTAGACACGCTACTACAGCTATACCCTGATTTAAAAGAGGTAATTGACCTCGCAGTAAATCACACACTGTGGAGGAAGCGCCATTGCATCAACATGATCGCGAGCGAGAACGTGATGTCTCCTCTAGCGATGCTTGCTTATCTCAATGACTCAATGCACAGGTACGCTGAGGGTAAGCCCTATAAGAGGTTTTACCAGGGACTAAAGTACGTTGACGCCTTAGAGGTGAAAGTGCAGAAGCTCATGGGGGACCTACTGGAAACCCCCTACGTAGACCTCAGGCCAATTAGTGGAACTACAGCTAATGCCTCAGCGTTCAGGGCTTTCACTAAGCCAGGTGACAAAGCGACTGTTGCACCTGTTCAGGCTGGAGCACATGTTAGTCACACTAGGTATGGGACTCTGGGAGCTCTGGGAATAGAGCAGGTCGAGTTACCCGTAGACCTGGAGAACTGGAATATTGATGTAGATAGAGCTGTTAAGCTCATTGAGGAAGTTAAACCAAAGATAGTTACACTTGGTGGGTCACTATACTTCTTCCCGCACCCGACAAGGGAGATTGCTGAGGCAGCACACAGAGTTGGAGCTAAGGTTATACATGATGTCGCACATGTGCTGGGCTTAATAATTGGAGGAGTCTGGGAAAACCCACTTAAACTCGGAGCTGACATTTTAACATCGTCTACTCATAAGACTTTTCCAGGCCCCCAGGGCGGGTTAATCGCCACTACCGGTGAAGAGGACTATAAGGAAATAGGCAAAGTCATCTTTCCAATGTTTGTTTCAAATCACCACCTTCACAGACTAGCAGCAACTGGTGTAACTGCTATTGAAATGAAGATCTGGGGTAGAGATTACGCATCTCAAGTTGTTAAAAACGCAAAGACACTTGCTGAGGCGCTAGCAGCTGAGGGCTTTAAGGTCGCGTTAGAGCACTTGGGCTACACTAATAGTCACCAAGTAGCCGTAGATGTATCACAGCTGGGTAGGGGTTCAAAATGCGCTACTCTACTAGAGGAGGCAAACATTATAGTAAACAAGAACATGTTACCATACGACAAGCCAGAGGATGTTAAAGACCCAAGTGGACTAAGACTTGGAACACAGGAGCTCACGAGGTGGGGTATGAGAGAAGACGAAATGAAGGAAATAGCGAGGTTTATTAGAATGGTGCTTATCGATAAGAGAGACCCCGCTGAAGTTAAACAAAAAGTAGTAGAGTTCAGGAAGGACTTCTTAGAGGTGCAATATGGCTTTAAGCTAACACGTGAAGACGAAGTTAAATTACTCAGAATAATGCTACACGCCGAGAGTTTCCCCGAGGCTTAACTAGCTGAGAATATTTGCACCTCGGGGCCCGCATTAAATCGAGTTTTCACCGTCTCACTTACCTTTCGTAGCTAAGAGCTGAACCCCCGGGGTATCTGGGCTCCATGTAACCCACAAACCCCTCATCAGTACATAAAACAATTATTTATAGTTCAAAAACTCATCATCCACAACTAGAAACATGTAGAGGAGTAATAAATTTAAGCTACACATTCACAGCTACTTATAGATAGTCATTTAGATCAGCCACAGAATTAGTTATTAATTCTAAGTCATCTATTGAAGAACTGGGTGAACACTATGAGTTTTATTGAAGTTAAAGCTAAGGGTAAAACATACCTCGTGGCTAAAGACAGGAGGTACACTGAGACAGATGAGTGGGCTCTACGTGAGAGTAGTGGGCTAATTAGAATGGGTATTACAGATTACGCTCAGAAAGAGCTCAAAGACATAGTAGCTGTTGAGCTACCTCAAGTAGGCAGAGTGGTTAAGAAGGGAGAGGAGTTAGGGGTCATTGACTCCGTTAAGGCGACGTCCTCATACTATGCACCGGTTTCCGGTAAAGTAGTGAGTATTAATAGAGAGCTTGAGAAAAGCCCTGAACTAGTTAACAAAGACCCTTATGGAGCAGGATGGATAGTAGTAATAGAGCCATTAGACCCGAGAGAGTACGAGTCTCTTCTCACACCTGAACAATACGCTGAGAAGATATCTAAGAGGTAGTGTATTGAATTACTCTTTGTCTTAACTATAGTACTGTGGCTTATTGCGGAGGTGATTTAATGATGGATGTGGAGTTTGATGAGGTGATCTATAGAGTATCTCCTAGAGAGCTGGCTGAAAGAATCGATCACACGTTGTTAAAGCCTGATGCGGATTATAAGCTACTAGAGAAGTACGTAGATGACGTTAAGAAATATGGGTTTAAGCTACTAATGATTCCACTGTCCCTCGTTGATAGAGTTAGAGAGATCGCCGGCAGGAGTATTGAAATTGGCGTAGTTGTTGGTTTTCCACTTGGAAATACCTCTACGAGAACTAAGGTCTCAGAGACTATTGAGGCAGCTGAGCTAGGAGCTAGTGAAGTAGACATGGTGATGAATATTAACGCGTTTAAGTCACGTGACTTAGACTACGTGCGGAGAGATATTAGTAGTGTAGTTGAGGCGGCTAAGAGTAGAGGTGTAAGAGTAGTAAAGGTGATTATTGAAACCGGGCTCTTAACAGACGAGGAGAAGGCTAGGGCTGTGGACGTTATTTTCGAGGCTGGAGGGGACTATGTTAAGACGTGCACGGGCTTCTTAGGGTCAGTCGCCACGGTACACGATGTTAGACTACTATATAGGGCTAGTAGGGGTAGGCTGAGAGTTAAAGCATCTGGGGGAATAAGACACGCCTTAGACGCGCTGGCACTAGTCGCCGCTGGTGCGAGTAGATTAGGGACGAGTAGTGGAGATGTTATAATTGAGGAATACATGAAGCTCAGGGGTGAAGAGAAGTGAGTAACGGAGTATTTGAAGGCGTATACATCATTGAACCCGCCGGGAAGTACATGAGGCTACTTTTAAGAGTAAACAGGGTGTACGCGACTGAGAAGTCCCCATACCAAGAAGTTGTATTTGCAGATATTGAGGGGTTTGGCCGTTCACTACTAATAGATAAGTTTATACAGAGTACTGAGAAAGACGAGTACATTTACCACGAGCTACTCGTACACCCAGCTATGTCCCTACACCCCAATCCAGAGAGAGTACTAATACTTGGGGGAGGAGAGGGCGCCACGTTGAGAGAAGTCCTAAAACACAGCACAGTTAAAGAGGCTGTTATGGTCGACATAGACCCAGTAGTAGTTGAGTTCTCTAAGAAGTACCTTGAACACATGCACAGGGGGAGTTTTAGTGATAGTAGAGCTAAAGTAGTCATAATGGACGGCAAAGACTACGTTAAACAGGCTCCAAGTAGCTACTTCGACGTGGTTATAATGGACTTAACAGACCCGTACGCAGGTGAGACCGCTAAGCCCCTCTACAGCCCCGAGGCCTTTAGAGAAATAAGGAGAATTCTCAGAGATGATGGTGTAGTAGTAACTCAGGCTGGTAGTAGCTATTTCTATCCTGAGGAGTATAAGTGGGTTCTAAGCAGTGTGAAGAGCTCATTTAGGTATATTTCAGAGTACTGGTTCTGGGTGCCTAGTTTTGGATTAAATGTAAACTTCATCCTCGCCTCAAACGCCTACAAGCTAGAAGAATACGTGAACACCATTAGTGAGAGGTTAAGACAGAGAGGCGTAGAGACTAGGCTAGTGTCTGG
>JAJHQQ010000044.1 GCA_020833245.1 Desulfurococcaceae archaeon | reverse complement strand
CTCACTAGAGGAGTTCTCATAACTAAATAGAATGAAGAGCCCGTAAACACCTCTCTCTGTACTCGGCGTTCATGTCTCTCTCGTAGACTTCTCCACGTGGGGTCTTCTCTCTGAAAACCCTCCCCTCATAGTAGTAGATTCTAGTAGAGGGGTCTAACCAGCAGTCTGGTTTAAGTCCAGCTTTGAGACACGTCTCAGCTAAAAACGTCTCCTCATCCCAGCAGTACTCAACTGGAACTACTGGTAGAAGCGTGCCTCTAAATAAGCCCTTCTCGACGACAAGCCCATGTCTACCAATAGTAATGCTCCTCGGCATCTCCTCTCTACTCTCCACTCTTAGAATTACTGGCTCGGATAGGACTGTTACTTCTACTATAATACGGTCCAACTCCCACAACTCTACAGGAGGAAACCTTGGATCGCCTGTGGCCGCCTCAATAGCCGAGTCGATGAGGACTTCTGCGAGACTTCTAATAGGAGCTAAGAAGCCTATACACCCTCGCAGCGTGGTCTTACCAGTCTTACTATCTAGTGCTTCGAGAGTAGTAAAAGTCATACCTGGTCTAAGTAACTTGTCGCTAGGCACATCTCGAGGCGCAATTCTAGTACGGTTCTTTAAGTACTCCTCAACAGCTCTTCTAGCTAGCCTTACTAAGTAGAAGCCCTCTTCTAGTGTTAATTCAGATGGGTGAAGAGTACTACTAGTCAAAGTCAACACCTGCTTTACACAGTACTATTTAGGCGCGATCTTAAATTTAAGCTCTTTAACCTTCTCGCGGGCTTCGCTGAGTATTTTCTCAATCATTCTCCAGTGACTACCAACCCAGTAGACTTTACCACACTTCTCGCAGATCCAGAAGTCATCGTGTACTCTGTACACTGCTTCGGGCACTTTATCTCTAACTTTCTCCTTACTGACCTTTACTAGTGGAGTGTTATCTTCAGGGCACCTAGTCTTCTCGAAGTCAACGTGTAGGCGTATATCAGCTAGTACTGCTAAGTAAGCTAGTCTCGTAGACATGTCTATATCTGGAATGTAAATGCTTCTCACACCGCTTCTCACTGCCTTATTGTGTAGCGCCCTATCTCTCGTTACTACTACTCTGCCTTCAAGCTCAGCTCTCCTAATAATTAACCAGTCCTCCGCGTTCTTATAGTACACAGTGTCGTATCCAAGTATTCTAAGCCACCTAGCCAGAGTCCCCAACATGGTGTCTACTACAAATCTCGGTTCACTACTCATTACGCTTCACGCTATTACACTACACAGGATTAGTAAGCTACTATTAAATCTCAAAACACCAGTGAAGTGAAATTAAAATACGAGTTAAATTACAGAGGTGACATACCTACTTCGGAGCTAAAATAGCGTAGAGAACATCTCGCTCTGTGAGAATGCCCTCTAAGACCCCGTCTTCATCTGTCACTAACACTGAGCTTACATTTCTACCTAGCATCGTTTTAATAGCATCGGCTAAGTCGTCGTCTACGCGCGCTGTGGCAAGATCCCTTGACATTACCTCGTCAACGGGTACCTCTAGAATCTCCCTAATCTCTCCACTAGTACTCTTCTCGTATATACCTGGTGGGCTAAAATACCTCACAATGTCAACCGCCGTGATTATCCCGGTCACTGTGCTGTCCTCGAGTACTGGTAGTCTCCTATACCCATAGTACGTCATTGTCTCAAGAGCTTTTTTCAGACTAGCACCAGTTGATATTGTAACCACTAGTTTCGACATGTAATCTCCAACTCTAGCACCAAATGCTGCGAGTCCAGCTAAGTAAGACACGAGATCGTGCTCTGTGATTATACCGTAGACCTCATTACTCCTCGTTAAAACTGGGAGTATTCCAGCACCGTAGAGAACCATTCGCGACAACGCCTCCCTAATACCGTCGTCAACGTACACGTACACAGGGTTCTTGACCATAATACTCTCAACGGGCTCATTTTGCAGAGCCGAGTAAATACTGTAGTTGTGTTTTTTCTTTACAATTTCAAATAACTCTCCACCTCCAAGGTAGTTAACAATACTCATAGCTGTGAGTAACCCGGCGAATTTCCCTGCGTGGAGAACCACGAGACTTCTGTACGTAGATGCCATTTCCCTAATAGCTTTTTCCACTGGAGTTGTCGTGTATACATATTTTACATCTCGCTTAGCAATTATTTCTAGTTCATTTAAGTGCCTGAATACCCTGTCATCGAAGTTAGGAGTACCCTCTCTCATCCACCTGTAGTGTTCTTGACCACGAGGACGGGATTTAGGTTTAAATCCCAAGAAAACCCCCTGTGTATATACTTTGAGCTACATGGCTATTATACTTGAAATAAAAGTAAATAAGTGAGCGCGAATCATATGAGGTAATTACGAGAAAAAAAGCTGAGCGGGGCTGAAGAGTGCCTGGAGGAGTAAACTACATTGAAGTAAGGAAAATCGTCTATGAGTGTATTAAGCAAATTGGGGTTAGCTACGAGGAGCTCTACATTACCCCTATTAGTAATGGCTTTAAAGTAGAGCTCTCACCAACTCCAAGAATCAACGAGCTAGAGGAAGTATCGAAGTGTATTTCAGCGAAAACTAAGTTAGATACGTGTGTAAAGGAGTACCCCTACGGTAACATTATTGTAGCAAGAACTCGCAAAACTACGTAGATTTAAAACCAGCAAACTCGAAGAAGCGCTTAGATAGTAGTCTTATCGCGACAGATGTAACTTTAGATGTATTTGCTATGTTTTTAACTGGAAGAGGCTTATTAGCCAGTACACTCGCAGTGTAAATTGCCGCCGCTGCTAGTACTCGCGGGTTTTTGCCTATAGAGAAACCCCTCTTATTAGCCTCGCTGAGTAGTCTAAACGCGTGCTCAACTACGTCTTGGTCGAGGTTTAATTTTGACGCAATATAGTATAAGTGGTCTTCAGGCCTTGGCAAAGCTACGCGTACATCTAGGTAGGATAGTACTCGCTTATAGAGGCTAAGAGCCCTCCTCCTATCCGATCCAGTGGCAGATACCACTTCACGTAGTAATAGTGGAACTTTACGCCCCCTACACGCAATGTAAATAGAAACGGCAGCAATATCCTCTGGTCTAAAGCCAAAAGACACCTCCTCGCGAATAGCCCTCTCAGCTATACTCCTCGCCTCGGATACAATAAGAGAAGGTAAATTGAGCCCTACAGACGCTTTCTCTATTAAATCGAAAACTTTGCTCAAAAAGCCCCCGGATAACACAAATAACCCCTATTAGCCTGGTTTAAAAGGAGGCTAATAGCTACTTATATATTTTTACTATACTACATAATAACAACTATAATTAACTACTTCACAGACCCTCCAGAACCCTAGGGTATAATACTCTTATTTTACAATTTTAATTTAAGGGCCGTGAAGAGAGCAGGGGTTTGCCAGAGTAGTGGCGAAGCCCTCGATCACTGAGCCCGAGGCGATTTGCGAGTACACTTCTACTTCTTGACTAGCGCGATTAATGCTCCAATGAAAAACCCTACTGAGAAGGGCCCTGTTGTTAGTAAGCCGAGAACTATTAGGAGGCTTAGTGTGTTAAGAGCTAGATCCTTGATCTCGGCTAAGACGCTAACTACGTGTTCACTAAGAGACCACACTGAGAGAAATAGACCGAGCAGAATTATTATAATAAGTGAAAGCATGTATCTGAATGCTTTAACACAAATGTACCCCAAGCTTACACCTAGAATCAGCAACACCAAGATCACTACTAGCGCATCACCCGAAAGCACTACTCTGGCGATCTCCAGTAGTCCAGCAGCACCCTGCACCATTTTTGCACCAATTACCACTTCAATAAATTACGTATAAAAGCCGAGAACCCGTTAATGCAAGTACACTATTCTGGCTGTAATTTGCACCTATAAAGGCCTCTCAGCTTCTTCACTAAGATCAAACCCTTCTCTCTCAACTCTATACACAAAGTCCTTTACGAGGAACAGTGCTAATCAAAAACACCACCACGAGACTTTTATATGAGTGAGTATTCTATTTCCCAGTACACCTTAGTCTAAGAGTTATAAGATGAGATTGCAATTCTATCTCTTAGCGTGATGAGCCGGGTGAGCTGAGCGATCTCGTGAAGAGGGATGGCGTCGCTGACAACACTTTGCACTCTTAAACCCTGGAAGACCCTCTTCTTTAAGTACATCTACACTATTCCGCGGATCATTAAATTGCCCCACGCGAAGCTGGAGATAGAGTTTGCTGGCTCGAGAATACCCTTTATTATACCCTTAGAGTACTTTGAATACGCATTGTTAAATTTAGAACACGTATTTGTCGACTGCGACTACTTTCAAGTAGAATACGCTATACCCACACTAGGTTGCAGTGTGCTAGATGTTGGTGGATTTATTGGCTTCTATTCTTCCGCGTCATCTCGACTGTGCGGTGTGAGCGGCACTGTATACGTCTTTGAGCCTAATCCCCTAGTAGTGAGCTACTTAGCGAGAAACGCTGAATTATCGGCTTCGAATAGCGCCGAGATCCGCGTGTTTCCACTAGCTATCTGCGGGAAGAGCGGGGTAGCTGAGCTCTACGTGGGAGAAAACCTCGCTGTCTCCTCTACTGTACGAGATCACGTGGAGTTCTTTACTAGAGTCACTAGGAGAGTGAAAGTCAAGTGTACTAGGCTTAGTAGTGTACTGAGGTATCTAGGGCACTTAGATATCGTGAAATTAGATGTTGAGGGCTTAGAGCTAGAATTGCTGAGAGAGGCTAGAGGAGAGCTTAATAGAGTTAGAGTTCTAGTAGTAGAAGTACACAGAGACCTAGTAGAGACGAGTGAAGTTAGAGAATTACTCTTAAATAGTGGTTTTAGAGACTTCGTGGTTTACACAACGAGCGAGATGCCATACCAGGTTATACTCTACGCGAGGAGATAAGTTTCATAAACGCGGATCTGACTAGAAAACTAGGGCGCGTAGAGGTCTTTGTTAATGAACTTTACTAGTGCCATGAGTGTAGCGTAGTAGCTTAGTAACCAGCGGTCACAGACCCTCTTAGTTAAGAGGCCAATAAAGCCCTCCTTATCGCCAATTTTCTCAACGTTAAATAGCTTCTCAACGGCTTCTTCAAGCTCAGTGTAAACTCCACGCGTAATTGCAGAGTATATTCTACGTGGTATTGGAAACGAGGGGGAGAATCCGAGGCTAACTTCTCCCGTTTTAGAGATAATGTAAGCTACTTCCACGTCGTAGGGCTCACTATTAACAGTGTAGAAGCCTGCTTCTAATCCAACAGCAAAGTCACACTCATTACTAAAAACCAGCATGGCTCTTCTCCTCGCACCCTCAACTATCTGTTCTAGTCCGATCGGCTGGGGAGGAATGCCTGTTACAACTCTCATAGACTTCACTGAGCTAACATTATAGAACCTGGAAAACGCCTTAACTATCCCGCGGATTTTAACAGGGTTCTGAGAGCC
>JAJHQQ010000042.1 GCA_020833245.1 Desulfurococcaceae archaeon | reverse complement strand
ACGCTCATCTACAACTCGACACTCTAAGTTAGCCAGGGCACCGTCAATAATCGGTGTTTTGACCCTCATCGCCTGCTTAAACTTCAGCTTTGTCTTCTTTAATTTCTCTGGGCCGTGCTCACTTCCAACGATCCAAACGTCTCTTAGCATATCTAGACTAGGAACACTCAATACAAACTCACCGTACTTTTTAATTAATCTGTGTGTATAGCGCGCTGGTGCGATGGCAACCGCGACCATAAATGGATCAGCTGAAACCACTGTAACCCAGTCAGCAGCCATAACATTAACCTCCTCGCCAAGTCTGCCCGAGACGATAAGGTATGTTCTTAGAGGGTATAGTAGCCTATACAAGCAGATTCACCAAGCTTAATAAAACAGAACTAAAACTATATAAGTTAACAGAAATGAATTGAGTGCGGTAAAAACAATATATTAATCAAGGTTAACCTATTGTAAAAAGCACGCTACTTAAAGGCACCCTTCTTCCTAAGCTCGTCTACTAGTGCGAGTATTCCAGTTATTAGCAGGTATATACCAATGAGTATTCCTACTAGATCCGGCTTCACTAATATCAGAATACCGAATAATATCATTAAGATCGCTATTATTAATCTCGGCACACTTATACCGAGATACTTCTTGAGTAGCTCTTCAGCCTTCTTCTCGGCCATGAACTTCACCGGGATAACGGTAATTGTGAATTAGAGTTAATAAATTTTTCTAACCAGAACTTCTCTAGGTGAGCCAGGCCTTAACAATTAATCTCATTCTGCCGGCTGTTCTCGCCGCGAGATCAGTTATGACTTCAAGCATTTCACCCAGGCTGTAAACGAGGAGTTGCATAGCGTAGGGTTTAATGGCATCACTAAAGTCTAGCATTAACCCTCTATTTCTAAGCTGTAACTCGTCTGCTTTCTCCTCTAGTTTAATTACCTCCTTGAAGTTCTCGTCTAGCTTACTGTACTCGCCTAGTATAAAGCTCGTAAAACTCTCTGCTAATATAGATATGCTGTTAGAGGCTGTGTACGCTAACTCTATCAGGCCCTTCCTCAACTTCTCGGGGAGCTCTAGGAACGGCATTATTGTGAGCTCACGTGCAGTTTCCTTCACGCTATCGCCAATTTCATCTAACATGCTTATTAGTAGTAAGATCTCTTCTTTAAATCCCGGATCAGTACTAGTATTAGCGACTCCCTCTTCTATAGTGGTTTTAATTTCTCCGCTCTTATCCAGTAGCCTAATAATATCTGCGAGAAGAGACCTAGACTCCCCTACTCGCATGTCGTTAAGTAGTGTAATTGCGCGTGTAAACTCTCTAGTAGTGTCTCTTATTATCTCGGCGTAATTTTTTAAATAATCGATTAACTCTCGGGGAAGCACATCTGAGAGCAGTAATTTCAAGCCACAATCCCAAACCCTACTAATGCTCTAAAAGCTTTAAATGCAGATACTATTTAGAAAGAACTAGAATGGAAGGGTTGTTAATGGAGATCAAGCTCCCAGAACCAGATAAGTCTAGCCCGCTATTTAAACTCCTCGTAAAGAGAAGGAGTATTAGAAAATACGCGAAGCAACCACTAAGGCTAGAAGAGTTATCACGGATCCTATGGGCTACCTATGGTGTTGTCGACTCTCGTAGGCGTGTGGTGCCATCGGCCGGCGCAACCTACCCTGTTGAGGTCTACGTGTTCGTGAAGAGTGTGGAGGGCTTAAAGCCGGGTATTTACAAGTACAGTGAACACGAGCACTCACTACTATTAGTTAAAGAAGGAGACTACTCAAAGGAGCTCTCCTCAGCCTGTATGGACCAGGAGTGGGTGCGCGCTGCTCCCGTTAACATTGTTATTGTAGCTGTCTACGAGAGGACTACTGAATGGTATGGTGAGAGAGGCTTTAGGTACATTTACATGGAGGCTGGGCACATAGGGCAGAACATATACCTTGCCAGCGCAGAGCTAGACTTGGGTACTGTTGCCGTGGGGGCTTTTCACGACGAGGAAATTAAGAGAATAATTGGCCTCGGAGACGAGTACATAGTTCTCTACGTGTTCCCGATTGGTAGAGCTCACTAGTGTAAGTACACTATGGTTTACCGGACTTCGATAAGATCATGTCTGGAGTTGTAACGGTTATTGCCGCGTATCTACGCCTGTGATAGAGCTTAATACTCCTAATGTAGACTACGTAGTCGGGTTTCTTCAGTGAAACAGGCCTATTAATTCTCTCAGCTATAACCCTAATAGCATCCATAGTGCGGACTGGTAGCCTCGTCTCAGCCCAGTAAAGCCTACCGTGAAGTGTAACTCTAAAAGTACAGCTCGACGGTATTCTGCTCTCAGCTAACTCAGCGGACTTCTCCGCGACCTCCTCGACAAAGGGGTTTACAACAACATCTACGGGTATAACCCTGTATAGAACCTGTATGCTCCCAGCGTGCTCCCTCATAGTCTGAACGAAGCTGTATGGGTTTTCAACTCTTAGTAGTATAATGGAGGGGGCTCTGTCTACTAGAACGTAGTTTACGCCAACTTGCCTAATTCTACTTAGAATAAACCTGTAGTTCTCAATACCCTGCTCGTGTGTAACGATAATGTTAAAGCTCAATCCCGCACTCCCTCAGCTTTACTTAAATAATCCTTGAAGTATATACTAGAAACGTGATTTAAAGGTGTCTTAGAGAATTGAAAGCTAAATTTAACAGTAATTCTATTACGATATACGGGACAATGAGCTACAATGAGTTAAAGTACCTCTTAGACGAGATCACACCGCTTCTCCTCACACACGGATATAGGCCGACATACTACTTCGAGGGTTCACCCGTTACCGGGTCCGAAGGGCTTGTTGTAGAAATTAAAATTGAAAGACCCCTCTCGCAAGAAGACCTCACACTCGTTAAGAAGTTAATGAGGGTCTTTGGAGTAGAAATATGTGGTGAAACCAATGAGCGATGTTGACGTTTTAAACTGGGCTTTAGGAGAAGTATCAAAGGGTAATAGAGTCGCTTTATTGATGATTATTGGCAAAGAGGGTAGTGGACCCAGGGATATCGGCGCTTTAATGGCTGTCTCTAGTACAGGGTCTAAGTACGGTACTATTGGAGGTGGTGAGCTCGAGAGTATACTGGTAAAAGAGGCTCTCAGTGCTCTGAGTGAGAACAAGCCGAGACGATTAAAGATTGCTCTCAGACCCGAGAACATCCCAGAGGACGTTATTAAGACGAAAATGCTGTGTGGTGGCATAGTAGAGGTATTTATTAACGTGATAAGCCCAAAGCCGAGAATTATACTGGTCGGAGGAGGCCACGTAGGTAAGCCTCTTGGAGACTTAGCGAATGTGCTGGGTTTTAGAGTTGTAGTAATAGACAAAAACCCCGATTTAGCTAATACTGCGAGGTACCCCTACGCTGAGAGTATACTAGTTGGAGAAGTCATTGATAGTCTGAGTAAACTAGAGTTCACCGAGAGCGATATTGCAATAATAGCTTACGGAGAAGTCGAGTCAGACTATCAAGCTCTAAAATACCTAATTACGCGCGGCTTTAAGGGGCCTATTTGGGCACTATGTAGTAGGAGGAGAGCTCAGTGGATGCTTGAGAGACTTAAAGCCGAGGGTGTTAACCCAGAGGACTTTGTGGGTAGAGTACACATGCCCGCCGGCTTAGATATCGGGTCTGAAACCCCGGCAGAGATAGCTGTGAGTATAATAGCTGAAGTTATCTGCGAATTGAAGAAGTGCAAAAAGCCGGTTAAATCGCTTAGCCTGCTCTCACCTTAGATCTCTACTAGACCGCTCCCACTACTTTTAAAATATTGTCGCGGTCTAGCTTAACTACCTTTAAGTAGCTGTCTGCGATCTTCTCTAAGCTCTTGTTTTCACCCATAACCATTACTACTACTAGCTTAGTCTTAGTCTTACTTAGCATTAATTTAACTGGTTTCTCAATAACTCTATCTAGACCATCAGTTAGAAGGACCACGGTATTGTGCTCCGTGCTCTTAGCGCTAATAACTTGCAGGACAGTTAGCAGTGCTCTAGTTATGTCTGTCCCACCACTACTCTTAACTCTAGCAATATATTCAAATAGAGCTACTACTTCACTACTCCGCGGCCTTCTCCCCACGCTGTGTAGACCATGCGGTTGACTATCAAAAAACCCAACACTGAATTCACGGCGAGACCTCAGCGCTTTCATGTAGAGGGCTAGTGTAACTGCTTTAGCCCACGTCATTTTCTCACCACTCATACTCCCACTCTTATCAACCAAGACGTACAACCCTCCAGGCCTACGCTTAGCCATCTTAGTGTATAGTAGTAGTTTTCGCTGAGCTAGCCTCGTGTAAAATAAGTCATCGGGGTAGGCTAGGCTTCTGGGTGCAAGTCTCTCTAAGTCAAATCCCAGCTCAAATCCCATTTTCTCACCTCTCTTAGATGGCACATAGTCTCTGTGAACTCCCAGATCCTCCGTGGATACCCCTCTCAGGTACTTAAGTATAGCTGACACATCAGCGTTGCGTGCTAGTCTTATAAGGTCAAGTCCATAATCTTCTGTTGAGAAAATACTTATAGTTCCAGGCTCTAAGCCCTCAACGACAGCTTTAACATTTTTAACCCTCTCAATTTCTCTACTAGCTGACTCTACAGCTCTCTCAATAGCGCTGCGTATCCTGTCAATAGGAGCACTGTCAGACTTCACTGACCTAGGTAATAGCGATAAGCTCTTTGAGTACTCGGATAGCAGGATTGCAGATCCAATGGTGCTTAAAGTTGTGTCGAGAACAGTTTTAGCTCTTATTTTCTGGCCTTTACTTGAATTTAGAATAGTCTCTACTATAAGCCTTGAACTATCATTAGGGGCATTCTCATCTACAATGGGAGCAGGCAGGTATAATGAGTAGTAAGTGTTAACAATTACTGTGTCACCTAGTTCTGGACTAGTATCACACAGTACTTCAACCAGTTTCCTAACTCTAAGTGCTCTATATCGCACTAGAGGACTTGAGTAGTTGACTCCTCTTAAAACGCCACGGGGAATCACAGAATTAGCCTCCTCTTAATAGCTTCTATTGTCTCCTCGACTTCAACTAGCACTTCTAGCGCTCTCTTCTTAACACCGTCATCTAGACTCGTATTTAGCAGTTTCTTCAACTTGTCTCTGGCTTTTTCAAGCCCTCTCATATACTCCACTAACCTGGGGTCTAGGTCTGTCCTCCTCGCGAGGAGCCCCTTAACCTCCGCTACATTGGCCTCTACTTCCGCGATCTCTTCTAGAACGCGCTCTCTTAAATTAGCCTCCTCGAGGAGGACAATGTACGTCTTCTCGGCGTCTTCGAGAGTCTGTGGAGCCACGTACTTTAACACTATGAGGTCTTCTTCTATAGCCTTCGTCCTACCGTGCAGTAAACTGTGCGCGGCTATTACTTTCAGCGCTTTGCCCTTACGCCTGTCTGATACGTGAACACCCTGATCCTCTATGGCGGCGTAGAGCTTCACGAGTTTGGGCTTAATACTCGATAAGTCAACAGTAAATATAGCCGTGTATATATCCTTGAGGTCGCTCATTGAGAAAACGGGCTCCGGGGCTCTATAACCCTCTTTCTCAATTTTCCACGTAGCTTCAAGTAG
>JAJHQQ010000041.1 GCA_020833245.1 Desulfurococcaceae archaeon | reverse complement strand
TACTCGAGAAAATAGACTTACTAAACGCTTCAATAACTGATGTAAGAGACGACGTAGTTTATATTAAAACAAAAATCGGTACACTAGAGGTAAAAGTAGATACTGTTTTCAGTAGACTCGACGATCTCGACGCGGAAATAACTAGTGTAGGATACGATGTGCTTTACATAAGGACAAAGATCGGTGAACTAATGGTAAAAATAGATAAGGTGTTGAGTAGACTGGATAGCCTCAGTGCAGAAATAGCTGGTGTTGAAAACGACGTTGTCTACATTAAGACGAGAATAGGTGATCTCGCCGTCGGGATCGATGCTGTTCTGAGCAAACTAGATGCTCTCAACGCTACAATTATTGGTATTAGAGACGACGTGGTTTACATTGAGACGAAGATCGGTTTACTAGAGGTGAAGATAGATACTATGTTGAGTAGGCTAGATGACCTCGACGCGAAGATAGCTGATGTTAAGAATGACACTGTCACTATTACGACAAGGCTTGGTGGACTAGAAGTCAACGTATCCGCTGTACTTGAACACCTCGGAGTATTAAACGCAGTTATTACAGACATTAGAGACAACGTGGTCTACGTTAAGACAAAGATCGGTGATTTAGAGGCTAAATTAGGAGACTTGTTGAGTGCGCTGAGTAGCGTTAATGCTACTATTGCTGGATTAGTAGTAGATAAGAGCGGGGAACTATACGGTATAATAGAGACGAAATACGGTGACATAGTCGCGAAGGCTGATGCTCTTAGTGAACTAATAGAAAACAAGTTGCCAATTGACACAGGGGCCTTGAACAGCACAATAGTACTAAAGATCAGTGAGCTACTGGACAAGGCGGGTAAAGTGGAGAGTCGAGCGAATACAGCTGAGAGCCAGGCTAATACTGCAACAGTATACGCTATTGGGGCTATAGTGACGTCCGTTGGAGCTGTAATAGCAATAATATACATGATGTTTGCAAGTAAGATAAAACTACTCCTTTCACGTCTCTATAAACTTCTCTTTAAAATCTTCTAATCTATACTTCTTAGAACTCCATAACTAAAACTAAACTACAGACACCCTACTCTTTAATGTACTGTTCTAAGCTCAGTAGCAGTGTGAGAGGGGGCTGTGTGAGTATACTTAGAAATAGTGGATTAGAGTGGTCGAGAAGCAGGAGATCATTTGTTACTGTGTGAGGTGTGGTTTAGCTTAGAGTGGGACTTAGAGTAGATAAAGTATATATATGGGTAGGCTTAGTAAGTATTAATTCTAGGTGGGTAATACCTATGAGTTACCATGTAAAGAAGTTCTCACTAGCTATACTCTTCTTAATAGTAGTAACTCTACCTCTACTAGCTGAGTCAACCTACGCTCTGAGCGCGAAGCGAATCCAGGCTACTAGAGCGTATATTAGCCCCGTATTACTCAGCGAAGAGTACTGGGTTTACGGAGCTTACGTAGAGGACTCTTCACTTCTAAGCTTTAGAGAACCCGTAGGAGGGTTCAACGTAGTTAACAATAACGTGGAGACTGGAAGAGTACTCGTAGTCTTGGCTCAAAACACACCCGCCACGGTGTTAAAGGGTAAAGTCCGCGGATTATTCGCGATACTACCAACACACTTGTACAAGTTAGCCTACGTCCTAGTGAGTAGAGACCAGCTATTAGAGCTAGCTAGAACACCAGGTGTACTCGCAGTACTACCAGACGTGAGATTAGATGCTGTAATAAACAAGCAAATTAGAGAACTGGGGATGAGTGAAGAGGACATTGCGTGGTACGAGGAGATACTACAAGTTGGCGGCGGAGGCGGAGAGGACTACCACTACACTGTGAATATTACTGGAGCACTAGACGTCTGGTTACAGTACAATATTAGAGGAGAGGAGACAACAATAGCAATAATTGACACAGGCGTAGACTACGGTTCACCTGGACTGGGACTAGAAGCCATAGCCAGAGACGAGTTTGACTTACCCTTAGTATTCGATGCTAGTAGTTTAGGACTAGTATTAACACCCGTAGAGGCTAATGTGACGGAAGACGGGTATATAGTAGTAGATCCAACATACCTCTACGTCTTCGTCCCACCATACTACGTGTTTAGGTGGACTAACGCGCTGTATATTGGTGTAAGAGGGTGTACAACGTTTAGTGGCTTCCTCCCATTCCCCGAGGATAATAAGTGGTATATAGGAAACGTAACCGCATATGGCGTTGTTAAATTCGGCTTAATGTTTCAATACATATCTGCAACTGTTGGAGCAGCATCTTCATCGATAGCTTACACTATTCCAGTAATACTAGTTGATAGTGACGGAGATGGAAAATACGACACACTCTACGCTGACACGACAACAGCACTCTACTTGCTACGAGCGGCTCTCTCAGGCTGTGGCGTAACTATACCGGGCACGCTGGGTACAAGCCCCGACTTCTCCTTTGCCGATGAGACTCCAATTAGATATGGTAATGAGGTCATAGCTAGAGACCTCAATGGTGACGGGTTAAACGACTACTCTATTGGAACACTTGCAGGCTACGTCTACGACGCAGCTTTCGCCATAATACTCGAGAAGATTGGCGTGTGGAAAGAGCTAATACCGGGATTAGAGCCACTATATGGCTACTCAACTATGGGTCCAACAGAGCTGTGGAGCTTTGAGCCAGTAGCACTAGTATGGCCCGGCTTAGACCCCATGGGAGACTACGTAGTCATAGAATACGATTTCAACAGTCACGGGACATTCTGTGCAACAACAGCTGCCGGCAGAGACTACTACGCACAGACAGGCTACGGAATTAAAAGCATGAGTGGACAAGCACCACAAGCTAAAATAGCGGCTTCACCAGCACTCTACCTCGGCACTGTGCACGTGTCAGTGTACTTCTTCTCGGGGTTCGACTTAGACACGCCTTACGCTGACGGATCAGTATACCTGTGGCCTACACTACTAGCTAACCCCTGGATAGCGTTTACAGGGTGGACTTGGAGCTGGAGTTACCTAGGAATACACCAAGTCGACATAACGAGCAACTCTTACGGTATTAGCGGCTGGGCTATTTGGGGGTGGAACACCGGCATGGACCCGGAGAGCGTAGTATTCGACTACACTACACTGGTATCAGGCACAGCTCACTTCATAGCAGTTGGTAATGGTGGACCAGGCTATGGGACGGTCGCACCTCCAGCATCATCTACGCTGTCAATATCGGTTGGAGCGGCTACAGAGTTCACGTACAGGCCACTTTACGGCTACTTCTGGCCAGGTTCTAGTAGACAGGTTATAACGTGGAGTAATAGAGGCCCCACAGAGCTGGGGGTAGTTAAGCCCGATGTAGTAGCAATTGGCTCATTTGCATGGGCTGTGGGTAGAACATGGGAGGCTCTAGGAGCGAGAACACTTAATGGGACATTAACACACGCGCTATTTAGTGGTACAAGTCAAGCTACTCCAATGGCTGCTGGTGTAGGTGCACTAGTAGTCTCGGCTTACAAGTCCAAGTACGGCTCTAAAATGCCATCATACTTGCTCAAGACGATATTAATGAATAACGCGGTTGACATGGGGTACGATGAGCTCTCGCAGGGAGCTGGCTTTGTAAACGCCTATAAGGCTGTTAAAGCAGTACTTGAAGCTAACTACCCGAGAGTGTACTCTACGAGTATACTAAGTGACATACTGTCAGAACTAGGCTACACGTCTACTAGTGTAACCTACGGTGAGACACTGCAGGGCACATGGTTTGAGCCGAAGATATACATTCCACTAGTAAGAGCTGGGAGAACTGCTACTAGACCACTAATTGTAGAGGGGCGCGGCACGTACAGGCTGTACTCTGCTAGATTAGAGCACACTGAGACAGTGAATCTCTGTGACATTGTTCTAAGGGTAATTGAGCCGTTTAGAATACCGTATTGTAGTGGTGATACATTAATGTTCAATGTAACAGCCGCTACATTGTACGGTCACTTAGTACTAGATGTAAATGCACTAAAGAAGTACGATTACTTCGAAATAGAACTAGTCTACCCATTCCAGTACTTTGAGACTGGTGGTAGAACTGGAAACTACAGTAACACTATATCTGCGAGTATAGTTGAGTTAGCCTACTGGATTGACGTGAATAATGATGGAGTTTTCGCGTGGTCTGAGACAGCGAGAATAATGTATGATATACGCGGAGCAAACTCGCTGAGAATACAGATAGGAGACCTTGAAGGTCAAATAAGAGAAATAGAGGAATTAGCTGCAAAGTACGGCCGCGTAAGTCCCGCAGGTTTACCAAGATACTTAGTAATGAGAATAGGTGTTAGCGGCGCAGCGTACAGGGGTCTACTACCAATTAAAGTGAGAGTATCCGGCTACACTCTAAGACCGTGGAGTGATGTTAGACTATCAGCTACAACTCTACGTGTACTAACTGGTAGCAGAGTTGTAAGTGTAATTGTGAGGGCACCTAAGACCCCCGGCTTCTACAGTGGCTACGTAGTAGTAGAGGAGTTGACTAGAGGCGTTAAAATGCTTGTTCCAATATCCTTCTTCGTGCCAGTAGAGATCACAAGAGAAGCCACGTACACTATTAGGCCGTTTATGGAGGCAACAACTAGGAGAAACACCTACCTGAGAGGAGTCTTTGACTACACGTGGAGATACGAGTCTGGCGACTGGCGCGTATTCAAAGTACTAATCTCACCTACACTGAGATACGTTAACGCTATTGGAGTGAGAGTTACTTGGCCGGTAGCTGGAGACCCCACCTACGCTAGTAACCTAGATGTACACGTCTACGGCCCATACGTCTACTACATGGTCGACTATGACACGGGGAGAGTATACCAGTACCCTGTTAACAGTGTGCAGTTGGCAGCTGAGCTCTCACTAGACCCCACAGCTACAACTAGATTTAACCCCAGGAGATTCTGGGATAGTGTGGGCCCAGGAGAGTCACTAGTAATGGCGCCAGTACTCTACAGTGGAGTGTATAGGATTGTAGTGAGAAATATTCAGTACAGTGGATTAACATTCGAAGAGCCATTCACAGTAGAGATAATACCAGTCTCTATTAGAGTAACTACGAGGTACAGCTTCCTCGAGAGGGGCTACGTGCTATCTATAACTGTGAGGACAACGGACTCTAGGCTACTACCAGTAGGCCTGTTCATAGGAGACGAGGCTGTAGTTACAATTGCGCCTGGAGAGTCATACTACGTTAACCTCACAGAGCAAGGCTTCACCTGGGAGATTAGGAGCTTAGAGGTTTCAGCCGGAGAACTAAAGGCGACAATAGTACTCAAACCACCCGCAACAGCCCCGAGAGGAGTATACACAATTGTGATAGGACTAAATACAGCTACACCAGTAACAACAGTAGGCTGGATTGACGCTGGAGTAAGAAATGTCTACTTCGAGTGGTACACTACACAAGTATACACAGCTGTCACGATAAGATAGAGCACGTTTTCTCCACCATCTACATTTTTAAATAGTTTTTCCCAAACACCTCTTCCGCTCGGTTTAAGTTTACAGGTTACATTCAAGTCGCTTTTTTATCTACGAGTAAACCATGCAGAGACGAGTAGAATCGTGTCGCAACACCTGTAGAGTCAAAATGGTGTATACACTTACTTAGAGCTCTCTAAATACGTGTGCACATAGGTTTTAAAACAACGCCTCGTTATTAATAGTTCTCCTGGTGAGGTGAACTAGAAGTGAGTAGGTTACTCAACTCAATACTACTACTGGGACTAGTGATAGTGAGCCTGCTAGTAACAGCGCTACCAATACTAGAGGCG
>JAJHQQ010000040.1 GCA_020833245.1 Desulfurococcaceae archaeon | reverse complement strand
CCCACTCCACTAGTAACATACTTCTACCTCGTGTTCTTCGCTCTAATGTTCCCGGATATAGGGTACTCTATTGGATTAATTATAGGCTCTAGACTCGTGCTCCCGTTTTTCGTCGAGAACAAGGAGACTCTTAGAAAACTAATTAACATAGCGACGTACGCGGGCATTGCTGGTTGTGTCACTGGGTTACTGTCTAATAGCTTTCTCGGCTCTTTACTAGGATCATACTTGAGATTAGCTCTTCCAGGTCTACTCCCCAGTCTTCCACCAGGGTTATCAGACCCCGTTGCTCTAGGTAATGCCGTTATGAGCTATATTAATCTAGCACTGCTCGTAGGCTACTATACTGTTATATTAGCACACCTCATTGGTTTAGTTAAAAGCACTATTACTAGAAAGAAGACAGGTGTAGTTCTAGAAGCTCTAATTATACTTATCGCTATTACTGGCCCAGCAGCTATACAGGCGACGCTAGGCCTAAACTTAGACATATGGGGAGTTAATGGTCTACTAGGCCCACAGAACACACTTTACTTGACAATTACTCTAGTCTTCCTCTACGCTGCGATCAAGTCAATACTTGATCGCCCTATTGGAGCCATCCTCTGGTTATTTGATATTATAGGTATTATGGGAGACACGCTTTCATTTGTGAGAATAGCTGGATTAGCCCTCGGAAGCGCGGTACTAGCAGAACTCATAAACAGCCTTATCGTGAACTTAATTCCAGCAGTAAGCTCAATAAACATAATGCTAGGCGTAGTAGTAGGCGCGGTGATATCAATACTACTACACACAGTTAATCTAGGACTGTCATCTCTCGGCCCATTTATTCACTCACTGAGGCTAGTGATGTACGAGGTGTCGACGAAATTCTATGAAGGTGCAGGTAGGCGGATATCTCCGGCTTTTATCCCACTATTGAAAGTGAGAATTGGGCAGACTGTTTAAATTGAGAACTAGGCCTATTTCAGAGGCTCTACTTTTTAATCTCACCCCTGCTTAACTATGAGAGGGTGTTTAATATGAGTGAAATACCCTCGATAATAGCCGCGCTTGGTCCGGGTTTAGCAGAGGGCTTAGCGGCTGTAGGCACAACACTAGGCATTATGGCTGCTACCTCCTCCGGTATACCAGTAATTTCCGAGGACCCCGCTTCGAGAGGCAAGATCTTCATATTAGCCTTCATGCCGATGACGCAGACACTAGTATATGGCTTATCTTACATGTTCCTATCGTACGCGATAATTATGCCAGGACTAATGAGTAAATATGGAGGCATTATCCCGCCACACGTTGCTGGTGCCATACTCGCGGTTAGCGTTCTCGTAGGCTTAGCGGAGCTCTTCTCAGCGTGGAAGCAGGGTCAAGTGTGTGCTTTAACAGCTGCTCACCTCATTAAGACTCGTGGAGGAATATTCGGTACTGGAATGATCCTAGCACTCTACCAGGAGTTCATTGGCGTCCTTGGAATGGTGTTTGGCTTCGTAATGTTATTCATTATTGCTGGCTGGTAGGCACAAGGGTGTCTTCTAGTTGAGCATTGAGGAGCTGAGGAAAGCTGTAATTGAGAGAGCAATGCTTGAGGCCGAGGAGATTGTGAGGGAGGCGCAGAAGAGAGCTGAGGGCATAATCAGGGAGGCTGAGGCTAAGAAGAGAGCTATTGTTGAAGAGGAGCGTAGGAGAATTCTCAGTGAGCTTGGATTAGAGGCTAAACTAGCTGATGCTAGGAGAGAGGCGAGGCTGATTATTGCGAGAGCTAAGAACGAAATAGTAGAGGAGCTCAAGAAGAGAGTTAGAGAGAGACTAGAGTCTATGAGCGTAGATGAGAGGAGAGAGTCCCTCCGGAAACTACTCGGAGAGTCCCTTGAAGAGCTGAGAAAATGCGGTTTTGAAACTACAGGGTTAATTATACGTGTTTCACCCAGGGACAAGGACCTCTTAGAAGAGATCATTGAGGAGATGGGGTTAACAGCCACTATAGTAGAGAACGAGGGAATAGTGGGTGGACTCGTTATATCTACACCTGAGGGAGAAGTCTACATTGATAATAGGTATGAGACTAGGTTAGAGAAAGCTCTTCGCAGCGTGCTCTCAGAGCTCTTTAGAGCTGATTAGTCTTGGTGCAGGAAGAGGCCGCTATAGCTGTCCTCCTCAGAGAGTTAGCTAGACCACCTAGTATTGCGGAATTAACTAAGCTTATAGTAGAGAAGGGTCATCCAGGCAGAGTAATACTAGACTCTACGGGGCTATTACAGGCTAAGTTATCTACAGCTAAAAGCCTCGATGACTTGGAGAAAACTATTGAAGAACTACTCATAGCGGATACTACTGGCGTAATCGACTACTTATACACAAGACTTGAGAGTATTACTACAGATCACGCTGAATATTTCAGAGCTCTACTCGAGGCGGGAGAACTAGAACTACTCTACTCTCAGCTCTCGCAAAAGACTACTGAGGCGAAGTACTTACGAGTAGCTAGAATAGAAGACTACGCGGACTGTGCGGGCTTAGCTTTTAGCTGTATTATAAAGAGGCACTTAGATAGAGTACTAGAGAAGTGTACTAATACGCGGAGTAGCTGTAACCGCTCATTATTAGCCATAGTGCTCTATGACGTGTTAATTTACAACAGGTACTTCAAAAACCTGGAGAAATTGGAATTGAGAGGAGATGTTACTCCGTGGCAACTCGCACACAGCTTTTCCGGTTACTTGAGCACAGAGGGTATTGTGTACCTTGAGCCTAGTTTAAGTAGAGTACTCGGCGCTTTTGACCGCGAAGAGGACCCTATTAAGCTGGTGTGTAGTAGCTACCTCGCACTCCACGAGGAGGCAAAACTCCTCCTCTACTATACTAGTAGGCTAGTAGATGTCTTGACTCTCTACGCTATAGATAGATTGTTGAGGTATAGTTTACTGAGAGTACTCTACTCGAGGTGGCTTAAGCCTTGGTAGTCGAGTCTAAGAGAGTAGTGGTTATTGCGAGTAAAGACAACGCGCACTTCTACAGGTTACTGGGTTTCAGCGAGATCTACGGTGTATCTGCTTCAAGTGAGGCTCTAAGCCTACTCAGAGACTTGAAGAGTAAGAGAGATATCGGAGTAGTCCTAGTAGAGGAGTCTATTACGCGCTCACTAGGATTGGACTTCGCGGACTTAAACGAGAAGGGCTTAACACCACACATCGTAATTGTTCCAGACACTAGGGAGGCCCTAGCCCGCGACCCCAATTTATATTACAGGAGACTTGTTTTAAGAGTAATTGGCTACGAGGTGAGTGCTTAGCTTGTCTACTAGAACAGGTAGAATTTACAGAGTAGCTGGACCCCTCGTTGTCGCAGAGGGATTAGAGTCTCCTAAAATGTACGAAGTCGTGTATGTTGGAAGTGAGGGATTAATTGGCGAGGTTATAGCTGTTAGAGGCGAGAAAGCCTATATTCAAGTCTACGAGGAGACTACTGGTTTAACTGTTGGAGAGAGAGTAGAGGGTACAGGTAGATCTCTCTCAGCTGAGCTTGGACCAGGGCTCATAGGTTCAATATACGATGGACTACAGAGACCAGAGCTCGAAATAGGCAAGCTAACGGGAGATATTTTCATTAAGAGGGGTGTAAGAGTAAACGCGCTAGACAGGAGTAAGAAGTGGGTTTTCGAGAAGAGTAGAGAGGTTAAAACCGGTGAGAAAGTAAGCGATGGAGATATTATTGGTGTAGTTAAAGAGACTCCTCTAGTTGAGCACAGAATAATGATTCCCCCGGGCACTAGGGGGGTACTAGATTGGATTAGTGAGAGCGGAGAATACACTGTAGAGGACACAGTAGCTGTAGTCTCAAGTGGCGATGAGAAAAGAGAAGTCAAGCTATACCAGGTCTGGCCTGTGAGAGTTCCTAGACCATACAGGGAGAAGCTGCCTCCAAGTGAGCCTCTAATTACAGGTAAGCGTGTAATAGACCTCATGTTCCCAATAGCAAAGGGTGGAAAGGCCGCTGTACCAGGAGGTTTCGGAACTGGTAAAACAGTGCTATTACAGTCTCTCACGAAGTGGAGTCACGCAGATATAGCTATATTCGTAGGGTGTGGTGAGAGAGGCAACGAGATGTCAGATGCACTAAAGAGCTTTAGAGAGCTCTTTGATGTGAGGCGCGGTAGGCCAATGATGGAGAGGTCTGTCTTCATAGCTAACACTAGCAATATGCCTGTGGCGGCGCGAGAGACGAGCGTTCTACTAGGTGTTACAATAGCAGAGTACTTCAGAGACATGGGCTATGACACCCTCATAGTCGCAGACTCTACTAGTAGGTGGGCTGAGGCTATGAGGGAGATTAGTGGTAGAATGGAGGAAATGCCTGGTGAAGAGGGGTTCCCCGCGTACTTACCGAGTAGACTAGCAGACTTCTATGAGAGAGCTGGGAGAATAATAGCTCTCGGGTCACCTGAGAGGACTGGTAGTGTAACAATATTCGGTGCTGTATCTCCTCCAGGCGGAGACTTCAGTGAGCCTGTTGTGAGGAGTACTCTCAGATATGTTCAGGCACTATATGCACTAGACTATGATCTAGCAACTAGGAGGCACTTCCCAGCTATAAACTGGCTTATAAGCTACAGCCTATACGTTGACTTCGTGAAAGAATACTTAAATGAGATATCAGGAGGAAAGTGGTTTGAGTACAGAAACCTCTTACTTAAAATACTACAGAGAGAAGCAGAGTTACAGGATATTGTGAGACTAGTTGGGCCCGAGGCTCTCCCAGAGGAGGATAAACTACTGCTCGAAGTAGCCAGAATGATAAGAGAAGCCTACCTGCAACAGTCTGAGTACGATCCCATTGACATGTACTCTCCGCTTGAGAAGGGCTTCTTAATAATGAACGCAATAGTCGAGTTCTATAATACAGCGCTGAAACTCGTTAAAAGCGGCGTCCCAGTCTTCAAGATCAGGGAGTTGAAGTCCCCGTACATGGTGTATAAGTTTAAGCTCTACTCGTACGAGGAGGCTAAGAAGCTCTATGAGGAGTTCAGAGAGATGTTTAAGAGAGAAGTAGAGGCCTTAACAGGTGAGAGTAGTGGAGGCTAAGCTCTACACTAGGATTACTAGGCAGGTTCAGGGTGCTAAGGGGTCACTCGTCTTCGTTAAGTCTATTCCCGGAGTAGGATATGGTGAGCTAGTTGAGCTAGAAGTAGAGGGTGAAGTGAGACTCGGGCAAGTAGTAGACGTCTCTAGAGACGTCACCGTAGTACAGATATTCGGCACTTCTCTCGGCATTGCCCCTGGAAAGACAGCTGTTAGACTTAGAGGAGAGAGGCTCGCTTTACCTGTTTCAGTAGATATGCTGGGCAGAATATTCAATGGACTTGCTCAGCCAATTGACGGTGGCCCACCAGTAGTACCAGAGGAGTATGCTGATATTCACGGTGTCCCATTAAACCCCGCTCTCAGAGAGCCTCCTTCGGAGTTTATTGAGACAGGCGTATCAGTTATTGATGGAATGTTTACACTAGTACGTGGTCAAAAGCTACCAATATTCTCTGGTAGTGGATTACCACACAACAGGATTGCCATGCAGATTGTGAGGCAGGCTCGTGTAAGGGGTAGAGAAGAGAGCTTCGCAGTGGTCTTTGGTGCTATAGGAGTAACCTTCGAGGAGGCAATGTACTTCCTCAATGAACTAAGGAGAATGGGTGCTATTGACAGAACAGCGGCGTTTATAGCTCCGGCATCAGCTCCTACTGTAGAGAAGCTAGCACTACCTAGAACAGCGCTTACACTAGCTGAGCACTTAGCCTGGAAACACAATATGCACGTACTCGCAATACTCACAGACATGACTAACTACTGTGAGAGCCTCAGAGAGGTCTCTGC
>JAJHQQ010000039.1 GCA_020833245.1 Desulfurococcaceae archaeon | reverse complement strand
TTAATAGTTAAGGCTATTAGAGAGCACAAGTTAGACGGTGTTGTTGTAGCTGCTTGTACTCCGTCACTACACTATGAGACTTTCGCTAAGGCTGTTGAGAGAGCTGGTTTAAACAGGTATATGCTAGAGATGGTCTCTATTAGAGAGCTCGACAGCTGGGTTCACATAGACAAAAACTTAGCGACTGAGAAGGCTACTAGGTTAATTGCTGCGGCTGTAGCTAAGCTCACTGGTAATAAGGCTTACGAGCCAATAAGAGTAAAAGTCACTAAGAAGGCGCTAGTCATTGGCGGGGGAATTGCTGGAATAACAGCTTCACTCTCTCTAGCAAAGATGGGTATACCGGTAATTCTAGTCGAGAAGACGCCTAGTATAGGGGGTAAAATGGCAATGTTACACGAGACTTTCCCAACACTCGACTGCGCACAGTGCATTCTCACACCACTTATGGCTGAGGTGGCTAGACACCCACTAGTAAAAATATACACGCTAACTGAAGTTGAGAGCGTTGAGGGGTATGTTGGGAACTTCAAAGTTAAACTCAGAGTTAAGCCGAGGGGTGTTAGAGTAGGCGAGTGTAGGCTCTGCGGTTTCTGCGAGAGAGTCTGCCCAGTAGAAGTGCCCAGCGAGTTTAACCGTGGTTTAAGCAAGAGAAAAGCAGTTTATATTCCATTTGCACAGGCTATTCCAGCAGCTTATACTGTGGACTTTGAACACTGCACTAAGTGTGGCCGGTGCGTAAAAGTCTGCCCCACGAAGGCTATTGACCTAGATCAGCGTGAAGAAGTAGTCGAGGAGACTGTGGGAGCAGTAATTGTGGCGACAGGGTACGATTTATACACTGGAGAGAAGCTCCCAGAGTACATGTACGGTGCAGAAAACGACGTTGTAGACTCACTACAATTTGAGAGAATACTAGATGTTCAGGGACCTACTAGAGGTGAAATTAAGAGGCCTAGCGATAACAGGCCGGTTAAGAGAGTAGTATTTATTCAGTGTGCAGGTTCACGCGACATTAATCACTTACCGTACTGCTCAAAAATCTGCTGTATGTACACGGCTAAACACGCACTCTTATTCATGGAGCGCGTTCCGGGAGGTGAGGCCTACGTCTTCTACATTGACGTGCGAGCTGGTGGCAAGGGATTCGAGGAGTTTATTAAGAGAGCACAGGAGCACGGAGCAGTCTACATTAAGGGGAGGGTTTCGCGAGTATATAGAGATAGAGAGACAGGCGACATTATTGTTGAAGGCTATGATTTACTCGACAACCGCGAAGTCGTTATTAGAGCAGACCTCGTTGTCTTAGCACTCGGCGTGGTGTCAGCACTAGACAGGAAGCTGGCTGAGAGCCTCAAAATACCAGTAGACCAGTACATGTTTGTCAGCGAGATTCACCCTAAGCTAAGGCCTGTTGAGACGCCTGTTTCCGGTGTCCTTGTAGCTGGGACTGCGCAGGGTCCAAAAGACATACCAGAGTCAATAGCGCAGGCTGCTAGTGCAGCGGCTAAGGCGGCTGAGCTACTCTTAGCAGGGCACATTGAGAAAGAGCCCCTGGTCGCGGAGGTGAATAGAGATAAGTGTAATGGATGTAGAGTGTGCATTACTGTATGCCCATATGGTGCAGTTGAGATTACTGATGGTAAAGCACGCGTGAATGAGGCTCTCTGCGAGGGGTGTGGTGCCTGTGCTGCCTCCTGCCCAGTTGGGGCTATTCAGCTGAGGAATTACAGTGAAGAGCAAGCTCTCGAGGTGGTTAAGGCAGTGTTAAAGGTGAAGTAGAGTTGTCGTGGAAGCCTAAAATAGTCGCATTTTTCTGCAAGTGGTGTGCTGGTGCAGCAGCAGAGACAGCTGGTGTTATGAGGCTACGCTACGATCCCAGCGTAACTCCAGTAATAGTACCGTGTACGGGTAGAGTAACCCCCTCAATGATACTATCAGCCTTCCTCAACGGGGCTGACGGGGTTCTTATAGGTGGGTGTCACACGCCGAACGACTGTCACTATGTAGCTGGTAACTTTAAGGCGTTTAAGCGCGTACAATTAGTTAAGAAACTACTAGAGGAGATTGGAGTTGAGCCTGAGAGGCTAAGGTTAGAGTGGATTAGTGCAACAGAGGCTCCTAAGCTAGTTAGAGTTGTAAACGAGTTCACCGAGGAGATTAGGAAACTAGGCCCACTAGGTGGTAAGCGTGCTTAAACTAGCTGTTTTGCCCGGGGCTATATGTGGAGGCTGCGACGTCGCACTAGCTAGTCTAGGAGAGAGGCTAGCTGATTTGCTGAGATACTACGAGATAGTATACTGGCCGACAGTTGTGGATAGAAAGCTCACGGATTTCCTTAAGCTGAGTAGCATTGATGTCTTAGTACACATGGGTGGTATCTCAACGGAAGAAGAGGCTAAACTAGCGAGAGAAGTATCTAGTAGAGCCCGTGTAAAGGTCTCCCTCGGATCATGCAGCGTTTACGGCGGAATACCGGGCTTAAACTCCCTCTACAAGCCCATTGAGGTTTACGAAGCAATAGCGTCCCAAGTAGATGTGAGGAGCAAAAACAGCGATCTCGAATTGCCGAGGCCCATTGAGTACTCAGCTTACACTGATATAGTAGAGCCAGATGTGCTTGCTCCGGGGTGTCCTCCTGGAAGCATTGTACTAGACCAGCTCTTCGACCTTCTACTAAAGTACGCTGAGACCGGGAGACTCGAGCCGCGTATCCTACTACTCGGTGACCCTGAGTCCCTGTGTAATAAGTGCCCCAGAAACCCGAAGACAACTAAGATCACTATGCCGGGAATTAGGAGGATCTTCGAGGTTAAACTAGATGATAATAAGTGCTTCCTCGAGCAGGGTGTTCTATGTATGGGGCCTGCTACTAGGGCTATTTGTGATCACAGCTGTATAAAGGCGAATTACCCGTGCACCGGGTGTGGAGGCCCCATTGAGTGGGGTGTTGACAGTGGGCTCTCACACATGTCTAGTGTAGCCTCAGCTCTAATGGTTGACAGGGAGAAGAGCGTGCTAGAAGCAGGCTTGGCGAGAGAGCTAGATAAGATCAGGGATGTTACAGGGATCTTCTACAGGTACACACTCAGGAAGTCACTCACGTATAAGCTGAGAAAACTACGAGTGGGTGAGTAGAGTGAGCGAGTATAGGCTTCTGAGTACACTAGACCCTGTAACACTCGTAGAGGGAGTGGCGAGAGTAGTAATAGTGACTAATAGTGACGGCAGCGATGTGAGAGCATTATACCAAATAATGGAATTTAGAGGCTTTGAGAAGCTGTCCGTTGGGAGACACGTCGAGGAAATGCCTAGAATAGTGTCAGCAATATGCGGCTTCTGCAGCTGGTCACACCACTTAGTCTCCGGTAAAGTCGTTGACGCTGTGTTTGGGCGTAAACCACCAGTTAGAGCAGAGTTGACTAGGAGACTAGTAAACTATATTCAAATCCTCGACAGCCACTTACTACACTTTGCCTTCATCGGCTTACCGGACTTAGCTCTCTGGGGTGAGAGTCAGAGAGATATTGTTAAATTACTGCCCAGAAGCCCAGAAGTAGCTAGTACAGCTCTGAAAACCCGCACAGTCCTCAAGAAACTCGAGAAGAAACTAGTTGGTAAAATACAGCACGGCCCACTCGTAGTTCCTGGCGGCGTTGCTCGGGGCCTTACGAGAGATGATCTAGATGAGCTCGACAAGGCTCTTAAAGAAATAAGTAGCCATGTAGACGTCCTCTACAAGTACTTTGATGAGAAGATCATTAGGAGCGGTCACTTCAAGAAGCTACTTGAGAGCGAGGAGTTCACAATGAGAGCCCTCAGTATGGGGCTCGTGAGGAATAATCTACTTGAGCACTATGATGGAGTACTGAGAGTAATTGACTCTAAGGGCAGAGTACTACACGAAGTTACGAATCCAGCACAGTACACTGACATCGTGGGAGAGGCGCTATTCGACTGGAATTACTCCACGCTACCCTACTATAAGCCAGCTGGGCTTAAGCTATTCAGCGAGGGATCTACCCTAGTGGTTGGTCCACTAGCACGATTCAATGTGATTGATAAAGTTCCCGGTGAGAGAGCTAACTGGGAGTATAAGAGGCTTATTGAATACAGTGGTGGAAAGCCCCTCAGTAATGTTCTCCTGTACCACTGGGCTAGGCTAGTGGAGATTATTCACTCGATTGAGGCGCTTACTGATCTCTCGGAGGATAGTAGACTGCTGGAAGGTGACACCGTGGACTTAACTAATAGTCCGTCTCCCAGAGGAGTTGGAGTTATTGAAGCTCCACGCGGAATACTACTCCACGACTATAGTGTTAAAGATGACTTTACTGTTACCAGGGCTAGGATAATATCCCCGACGACGTTTAACAACATGGCTATGAATACTAACTTAACTAGAGTATCCGGTAGGCTTGTGAGAGAGGTGAAGTCTAGTAGTAAGCCCAGCCCTGAGACAGTGTCTATAATCGAGTCTATTATCAGGTCCTATGACCCGTGTAACAGCTGCGCAACACACTGCATGAGGATTGGTGACGTGGAGATCACTACTTCCTTCAGCATAGTCGTTGTGAATGAGGATGGTGAGGTGTTGTGGCGGGGTTGAAGCTGAATCCACGTGAACTGAGAGAGTACATTAAAGAGTACACAGGTAGAGAGGTCTCAGCGTGTATGCAGTGTGGACTCTGTACAGCTGTGTGCCCCGTAGCCAGCTTCATGGACCTCCACCCAGCAGCGCTCGTTAGAGCTGTGCAGGTTAGAGAAGTTGACTTAGCTAAGTTGAAGTCTATATGGGTGTGCGTCTCCTGCATGACGTGTGTGGATAAGTGCCCTCGAGACGTGGCACCAGGACTAGTTGTTGAGACGCTGAGGCAAATCGCTTTGAAGAGCGGCATTGAGCCGAGAACTTATAGTCAGCTACTAATAGATGAGACTACGCCTTCAATACTACTAGTAACGTACTCTAGGAAGTCAACTGGGTGATGTATCCCGTGCAGACCCTACTATACTACCCTGGTTGCTCTATTAAGAGAGACTTCATAGTGGTTGAGAGGACATCTAAAGCCGTACTCGAGGCGCTGGGCTAC
This sequence comes from Desulfurococcaceae archaeon, assembly GCA_020833245.1. Taxonomy (GTDB): domain Archaea; phylum Thermoproteota; class Thermoprotei_A; order Sulfolobales; family Desulfurococcaceae; genus UBA285. The sequence continues at coordinate 972 of JAJHQQ010000039.1, read as the reverse complement.
AAGCTCGTAGAGATCAATAACTGGTATTGCTGTGGAGGCTTCCCGGGTGTCACACTAAGCGAGCACTCCAAGTACGTCTCCTCTCTGAGAACACTCACAATGGCGCAGATGCAAGCCCGTGAACTAGGCACAGACACCGTGGTTACTCTGTGCCCCTTCTGCTATAATACACTAAAACAGGGAGAACAACTGCGCAGTATTAAACCAGACTTGTACACTAGGGTGGCTAGTTACCTCAGAGACGAGTTCACACCGTATCAGGGAGGCTTAAGAGTAGTTCACTTCGTAGAGCTACTCTACAGTAAGCTCAGTGATCTCGCCAAGCTCTCTGAGGGGAGATTAAAAGGGATTAGAGTGGCTCCTTACTATGGCTGCATGCTACTAAGACCTAAGAGTATAGCTCTAGACAACCCAGATAACCCGGAGATTATTGAGAGAATACTTAGACCCTTGGGAGCCGAGCCAGTTAAGTACCCGTATAGGACTTACTGCTGTGGTTCATTTCACACACTAGGTGAACCCGAAATTGTGAAGAGGAATACTAGTAAAATAGCCTCGAGCATTACTAGTAGTGGTGCGAGTATCACTGTGACTCCTTGTCCACTCTGCCTATACAATCTAAGAGTAAACACGAATCTGAGAGTACTTCACTTATCAGAGATAGTCGCATACGCGTTAAACCTACGAGACTTCCTTGATGAGGAGTCCTTTAAAATTCTCAGTACACTGAGAGGTGAAATTTAAAACTGTGAGGTCTCATACAGCTTGCTCTCGGGGTGATTAAGGCTTGTCTACGACTGCTTTCCGCACCGCTGAGAGAGATTATGTTACAGTGTACTTTAATGGTGAGGCTTACCGTGTACCAAAGGGCTTAACTATAATGAAGGCCTTGGAGTACGCGGGGTTTAAGTTTACCCGTGGATCAGGGTGTAGAGGAGGCTTCTGCGGCGCGTGCCCAGTAGTCTACAGGCT
>JAJHQQ010000038.1 GCA_020833245.1 Desulfurococcaceae archaeon | reverse complement strand
AGACTCCCAATTACACTATCATCTAACTCGCTACTAGTAGTGGCGAGTGGTGTAGTGTACACTGAGAGTACAAGTATAATAAGCAGTACTGAGCACCACGGGCACTTAGTCCTCAATGCAATCTCCCTAGTTGCGAGAATACATTAATTAAAACCACGACTTTAAAACTGTAAAACCAGAATCTCTGAGTGTTTGTGCTATAATTGAGTACTTGTATGCTAAGGCGTTTGAGTGTATTAGTTGAACAGTTGCTCTCTTGCCGACTTTACTCTCGAGCATCTCTACGAGGCCGAAACCTAGTGCGCGGTAATACCTCTCTAAGTCACCTATAAACCCCGTGGACTCTCCTAGTTTAATACTCCTAGTTCTCCTCCACGTCTCGTAGTTATATAGTGCTCTAATAGTGTGTTTTTGAATAATAGTGTTAAGTGCTACTACGACATCCAGGACTTTACCAGAAACGTAAAGTAACCCCTCCCTGGGGATTTTAATAAAGAGGTGTACTTGTGTAAACGGCTTCTCACTAGACAATTCAGATAACAACTCGCCGTATAGTGCACCGAGCATTACATCTAGTTCAACGGGGCTAGTAGCTGTTAAGTCAGCAAGTATAACTCTAGTTAAGCCTCCCCCACCACTGCTCTCAAGTTCTCTAGCGTGAATTTTCACGTAGAGCTCGTCCATGAGCTCTCTCCTCAAGCTCTTCTTCCAGTGAATAACCTTGGGGTTGTCACCGGGCTCATACTCCCTAGCACCTATGTACTCGCCAGTGTATGACACTGTAACGTACTTCGAAACAGCCCCCTCTACTTCACGTATAAGTCTCCAGGGAATTATCCACTTAATAAAGCCACTCTTCATGAGAGAGCCTTCTGTTTCACGTGAAACAGCGCTGACAGCGGTCTTTAACTCAAAGCTCTCCTTTGATCCCCTCTTTTCAACCTCGCCGCGATCTACTCCACTAATACTAGCTCCAAGACCACCGGCACCCGTGTAACCAGCACCGCCTAGAGCTCTCTCCTCGCCCGCAGAGCCCATAATTACAGGTGTGACTGTAACCTTGAGTATTCTCGGTGTTGACAAGTACGCAGCGTACTTCTCAATTAGTCTTTCAGCCTGTTTAAGGAAGTGATCAATTCTAGCTAATACCTTAAAAGTGAGAGTGAAAGGACCATGAGTTATCTTTGCAAATCCCTTTACGTCTTCAACTAAAATATTAATACTCTTCTCATTAACACCTAGGAGCTTACATCTAAGTGAGAGATCGAGGCTTACTCTATCCCTAGCTATAGCGGATATAGTTCTCCTGTTCTCCTCGAAGACGGTGTACTTGAATACTCCTGGGCAGGTAATTTTAACTCTATATTTTACTGGCTCGCCGAGATGTACTATTCTAGTCTCCGGAGACACATGTACACTCGACTTACTTAGCCTCAAGTACTCTCTAATAGATAAGCCTACTAGTACTGCAAATAGCACTATAGCTGGGGTTAGCGAGATGGGAGATAGTATGTATAAGGGTATAAACGCTAGTAGAGACGTGAGCACTTTACTTGGAATACTAGTATAGCTCCCTACGTATAGTACTAGAAAACCGAGTAGTGCAATTGTAGTTGAGAAAAACACTAGTATAGTAGAGCCGCTAGAGGCCATAATTACACTAATAGCTAGGCTTAACAAGTAAACAAGTAGCGAGTCAAATAGAAGTTGTGGTATAGTAAAGAGAGCTAAGAAGTACATGTATGAATTAATATATTTATTAAAGTAGACTTCTACAATTAAACCAGTGTACACGGCTACTAGCAGTAGTATTCTCAGTAGTGACACTCTATTTCCTAGTTGTCTCACGGGTATAGACATAGTACAACACCACTGCAACCGCGAGTGAGACTGAAAGTATATATAGTGGTGAGACGCCTCTAGGGGATACTACGAGTAGTTTAAAGTATGCTACTACATTATTCTTAAACTCAGATTGATCTAGAATGACACTCCTATCTTTACTAACTAAGTGAGTAAGCCAACTAGTGTTTTCACCTAGAACACTATTAGTGAAGACGCCGTGAGCACAGGCGATCACGAGTAGTCCACTATTAAACTTAACAACGTAGATAACTGGAAACTCTCCAATTGGCTCACCGACATCGTAAGCTCCATTCTCATTCTCGTCTACAAAGGAAAACGTGCCAGTGCACTCAGTAGACATGAGCTCTCCACTAGTCAGGGTACCTGTAACATTGAAGACGTATGGAGTGTCGAGTACTACAGTAGTATTCCAGAGTGAAGAGTAGACTAGAACTCTACGGGGGCTACCTACACTATATACAGGGTCTAGTATAGGGCCCTGATAAGCGACCTCATAGCCCAGACCTCTGAGAACCGACTCTATAAACTCCCTAGAGCCATACATGACCACAACACCCCCTCTACGAGTAAACTCCAATAGATCACTAAGCTCACTTGTTACTATGGGTGAAGTACGCGCAACTACTAGTAGCGTCTTAGCTGCGTTAAGTCCACGAGTTGAGGTAATAGACGTAATCCAAGTAGTGTTAGCGTTTAATAGCTCACTGTGCCCCCTCTCCCCACTACTTAGAGCGTAATAATCGTAGTTTACAGGTAAAGCCACTACTATGGAGAAAGCTAGTAAAATTGCAATTAGAGCTAAGTACACCGCTAAGAATAGACTATGACTCTTCTTCAATTGCACCTAGAACACCCTCGTGGAGATCCTCAGCCTCCTCTAGGCGAGGTCTTCTCTGCGAGTAGAGATCCATTTCCGCGAGGTTAAGCATCCTCCAGAGTAGCTCCCTCAGAAGACTCTTCTTAATTGTAGGTTTAACTACATCGTAGTAGTGCTCTCTTAGAGTCTCATAGTGATGTGGTAACCTAGCTCCGAGTCTTCCTAGCAACTGGTAGTAGAGCTCTAATATGTGAGATTTAACAATGTGAGCATATGGCTTAAAAATACTCTTCAACGCCTCGGGGACTCCTCCCATTGCTCCTCGAGTAGTGCGGACACTACTAGCTCTCAGCGCAAGCATGAAGACTTTTTCGTGTTCGCGCAGTATAACTGTGAGAAGAGAGCCCGCAAAAATCGCTAGTATCAGCGTTGACACGTTTATAGAAGTAATCACCGCGGAGTACACGTAGTCATCGTACACTCCACTAGGATCTCTAATTATAACCGTCAAGTTGAAGACAGAAAATGGAAATAAACCACTATTTATACTAGTAGTCTTTGCTCCTGAAACCCTGTACTCCGATACTAGTGCACCGTTTAAGTAGATGAGAGCTATGTACTCTCCGCTTCCACTATCAATATAAACCGGAATCCCACCAGTCAAAGTTGTAGTAGTTAAAGCAGTCTTAACACTAACACTGGGGTATTTCAGCTGAACTATAATAGCCTTCTCGAAGCAGTATGGTAGAGTCCTCTCAGACGCGTTTACACAGAGCCTCAACACGTTGTTCCCAGCTGTGAAATAGGGCTTATCTACGAGAATTTGATACGCGCTGAGAGTACTGTTAACTGTAATGTTTAATAATGAGTGCTCACCCATAGTGTTCCTAACTAGTAGTACACCGGTCAGCTCTAATCCCATAGTATTGTCTACAGTTATAGTGATGTTGAGAAGATCACCTCTAGTGACAACAGGTGGAGCGTCAATAGTCAACCTCGGAATATTGTACTGAGCTCCTATAAACCTGTAAACTACTAGGTCTCTTCCACTACAAGTAGCCTTAACGGCAATTGTGAACTTCGCGGGACCTGTGATTCTTCTCTCAATAAGGCCTTGAACACTACTAGCTGGTGGAACTCGGAGTATTGCTTTACACTCACCACTATCGCTACACGTGAAATTAGTCGTTTCAATAACAATATCCCTATATAAGAGCACGGCTTCTCTGACACTACAAGCAGTGTTATTAAAGTAGACCAGCACTTGAACCTCTTCGCTGGGATTGTACACTTTTTCGGTTACGTTCACAGATATCTGGCCTATACCCTCAGAGTAGAGTACTATGAGGTCTTCAAGCCGAGATTTCAGAGTATCTAGCGCTTTCTCAATACGGGTAACTACAGCCACAGGACCTGTTCCAGGAGAGCACGCACGTAGCCTCTTAGCGTATTCTCCTACCTCGTCTACTCCTCCCAGTAGACTCCTCAACTTATCTAATTCACGTGGATCCGTTTCACTTAGCACTTGGTAGTAGTCTAGTATAGTCCTGTATGCTTTTCTGTGAAGCTCCTGTAGGCGTGTGTCTACAGGTGTATTTAGCATTACTCTCGCAATGTAGTCTCCTCTCTGGTCTGATACTAGAGCGTAGTCTATAGTCTTCTCGAGAATAGTTAACAGGTATGTGCAGTCGCCTACGGGTTGAGGATACGGACTAATAGTAGTGCTTGCTCCGAGAATAGGTGTCAGTAAAGCCGCCAGTAGTAATACTAAAATCAACGATCTGCTGGCTTTCACGTTGACAGCACCTCGTATACTCTGTAAGAAACTATGATCGCGAATACTATAAAGAGAAGTATGTTTAGTGCTTTCACATACCTCGATGTGTAAGTTGGTCTAACTATAGCGTACGATACGTAGTAGGTGAGTATATTTAGTGACACGTACACGTCTACTCTCTTCTCGCTTAGCCCATAGAGACTTATAATTGACAATACTACTAGAAACGCGTACACGAGTACTAGTATACTAACCCTCCGCTCCACTCTTCTCAGCCCTTAAAACAACTAGTACACCATCAGGTGAAATTCTCCTCTCAATAAGCCTAACACACGTAGCCGCGAGAACCCCCGAGCTAACTGTGAGTACTAGTAGCGTGTAGGGGTCTAGCGGTCTCTCCAAGAACTGCTTAGACACATCAGCAAGCCCAGTAATGTAAACCACGTACTGCCCAGCCTCCTCTTCAACTCTAACACCCTTACACACCGAGAACTCGTCCACTAGTAGCGCTGTGAGAGACCTTTCAAGAAGTGTACTAGTAGACTCACCTGTAGCCTCATATAGAGTACTAGGTGTACTAGTAGGTATAGCGAGGTACGGCGACCCCCCTGAGAAGCCTACTCCCGGGTCTACTTCAAGTGGGCAAGGTGTCTCAGAGTACACTAGTAGTGTGACGTCACCTCTCCTAATAGCACATACTTGTGGATCTAAGAGGCCCAGGTCCTCTAGTACACTAGTTACCGCGTTTAGTAGTAGACTACTATAGTTTACAAGGGCTACTACTGAGGGGTCTTGTGGTATAGTGCTGTAAACTGCGAGTACTCCTCCAAGTATGCTAGCCGAGAAACCTACACCCACTAGTCCACTCTCACCGACGAGGAAACCGTAAACTACAAGTAGTGCTGAGACAACAAGTACATTTACTCCTAGTACTAGTAGGCGATTCAAAGATACGTCACCAGCAGCGGTCTCAATAAGAGGTCTACTGATACTAGTAAGCGTAGTTCACGCATTTTATTGTAAATGACTAGTAGAGCCTTTAAAATATACAGTGTAAACAGTACAGTGAGTACTTTAGCGCTGAGTGCGAGAAAAGGCGTAGAGTAGAGTAGTGTGAATACTAGTAAACTAGATACTAATCCTACAGCGTGATTTTTCACAGATGTGAGAACTATAATCGCCGAGAATGTGTCAAGTAGTACTAGTACAGCGTACCTTAACGGATCTGTGAGCCCCAGGTAAATCCCAGTAATCACGGAGACGAGTAGTACTACAGGAATGAGTGCTGTTAACACGTTGCTTATAGTAGTATTGTAGTGATATAGTGTTAAGACCAATAGGAGTACTACCACGTACACTAAGTCCACAATGTAGTCGCCTACTTCTAGTTTGCCGAGAGCTCCCAGTAAACCAGCGAAGAGAGCGTAGCCGCTGAAAACTCCAATTAAACCCCCATACTTAAACCCCGTGGGGAGTAAGAACACGAAGTTGAAAACTAAGATAGAAGCCACAGTTAGTACTACGTACGCGTATAGACCACTATAAAATCTAACTAGAAGAGTACACGCTACTAGAGCCGCTAAGGGAATTAAACTCGTAATTTCACTACTAGACCACTTCACTCTAAGCACTTTTAATCACACAGCTATTTAAACAATATACACCTATAAAAACTCTACAAGAACGGTAATAAGTGCCCTCTAGACAATAAAAA
>JAJHQQ010000037.1 GCA_020833245.1 Desulfurococcaceae archaeon | reverse complement strand
CCTAAGCTGTGGCTAAATGGCTCGCGAAGAGACTGGCTTAGAGCCGCTGAGCTCATGAGGAAAATAGTCGAGTACACTACGAAGACTGCTAGGGAGTGGATGATCAAGGAGGGTGTACCGTGGAATGTCGAAGAAGTTCCAGGAGAGTCAGCTTCACCTAAACTAGCACTCTTAGATCTAAAGAGGTTCTCTGAGCTTAGAGAGTACCTACCAGACCCCGAGAACCCTGTATACGCGACTAGCATAACACCTTACTACGCGGACATAGAGTTGCCGGATAGAATAGAGATAGAGCAGAGAGTTCAGAAGTACTTCACAGGGGGAGTAATGATGCACATTTTCCTCGGCGAAGAACCAGAGCCAGAGGCTCTAGCCGACCTCACAAAGAAACTGATGCAGACAGAGCTCATTTACTGGAGTTACACTCCAGCTATAACACACTGTAACACCTGCGAGAAGACCTTTACTGGGCTCTACACTAAGTGCCCTGTGTGTGGTAGTGAGAATATTGATGTCTGGAGTAGGATTATAGGCTATTACAGGCCACTACGTAACTGGAACCCACAGAGGAGAAAAGAGTTTTGGAGTAGACAACACTACGCATTTTAAGAAAACACCGCGAGTGTCACTATTGACTAGTGATTCACAGCTCCTCATTGCTGGCTGGAAAGCTGTTTCACTAGTAGATGTACATGGATACTCCTCTTTCACACTCTGGACTTGTGGCTGTAATTTAAAGTGCCCATTTTGCCACAACTGGAAAATAGCTAATATTGACTCCTCTATTTGTAAGTACATTAGTGTGGAAACAATACTCGAGGAGATTTTAGCTAGTAGTAGCCTTGTGACATATCTACACGTTACTGGCGGTGAGCCACTAATCCAGTGGCGGGGATTAGTAGAGCTCTTTAAGAAAACGCGGGGAATAGTGCTAAACAGCCTAAATTCCAATTTAACGCTCTACGTCCCTTTAAAGAGGCTTCTTGAACTTAACCTAGTACACCACGTGGCTGTGGACTTAAAAGTACCTCCAGTTAAACTCTACGGGCTACCGCCGAGTTCAGTGGAGAGACTTTGGGCTATGTTTTTAAAGTCACTCGCACTACTTAGACAACACCATGTACTAGTTGAACTCAGAATACCAGTCCACAGGGGGTTAACGCGGGGAGTACTAGAGAGGTATCTAGATCAAGTACGAGGCCTCTTAGACCCCGAGAAAACAGTGGTCATTTTTAACCAGCTACTTGGAGAGCCCATTGTAAACCCTAGAAATAGAGAGTGGTGTCGAGAGAACTGCTTCCCAGAGGAGGCCTTATTAGTTGAGTTAGCTGAGGTTGCAAAGTCTTATGGGTTTTCAAGTGTTCACATTAAATCTATACCCGGGTTCCCACAGTGAGAGTAGCCCCTGAGTACATGCCCAGCGTTAAGCTAGTGGCTTTCCTCGAAAGGGGCGAGGAAATAGTGGCTTCAGCCGCTAAGGCCACGCTCTCACCAAGAGAGTTTGAGAGTATTGCTCTCTCTATGAGTCAGGAGAACCTAGAGAAATGGCTTAGTGAACTCATTGCTCGCGGTCACGGCTCACCCCTAGAACACACGCTCTACATTTTTGAGGTGATATGTAGTAGAGTTTGTAGTCACCAGCTTGTGAGGCACAGGCACGCTAGTTATAGTCAATTATCACAGAGGTTTAGTGACAAGTACCTTGGTGAGTTTATTGACCAAGTGGTCTCTGAGCTCTCTAGTAAACAACCAGTAGAATTCTCTGAGAAGAGGGAGCTACTAGAAGCGTACTTGCAGAGGGCTTCGCAGATCAGCTTTGAGGAGTTACTGGGTATTGTGGGGAAGGCTTTTATTGTGCCTTTGAGTATTATTAAGAGGAGAGACAGAGAGTTTCTATTAATGCTTATTCGCAGTGTAATTGACTATTATAGGCTACTAGGCAGCGGTGTTCCATACGAAGACGCTAGGTATACTCTACCACAGTCTATTAAGACTAGGATTATAGTCTCAATGAATGCTAGAGAGCTCGTAGAGGTCTTTTTACCGCTTAGAATGTGTAGTAGAGCTCAATGGGAGATTAGAACTATAGCGTGGCTTATGTGGAGAGAGCTTATTTCCGCTCACCCCAGGATCTTCAAGTACGCTGGACCAAGATGCGTCCTCTTCGAGAATAGAGCTAGAAGGGAAATCTGCTCTCTAGAGGACTACCTGAGTGGTAAGTGCGAGTTTACAATTGAGAGGTGTCCTGAGAAAATACCGCGTGACTGTATTCACGCCTGCCTATTAAATGGGTTTAGAGAAGCAGATTTAACTGTAGGTGGTACAGCGTGATTCTCAGTGACTGGGACATAAGAGTCTACTTGGAGAAGGGATTATTAGTTATTAAACCGCTCTTCGAGGACACTGTGAGAGAAAATGGCGTTGATCTCAGGTTCGGCTACAGGTTCTGCAGGTTTAAGAATACAGACATACTAATAGACACTAGGGTAATGAACGTCTCAGAGGCGCTCGATTGCTTAGAGACAAGCCTGAGAGAGGGGTTAGTAATTAAACCATACGAGCATATTTTAGCTACAACGCTTGAATGGGTTGAACTACCCCACGATCTCGTGGGGCTAGTAAACCTGAGAAGCAGCTTCGCAAGAGCGGGGATATACATACCACCAACCGTTATAGACGCTGGCTTCAAGGGGAATATAACTATTGAGCTAATAGGGGGGCCTAGCCCAGTAATAATATACCCAGAGCAGAGATTTCTCCACGTAGTATTTCTACGGACGAGTAGCCCTGTCTACAAGCCATACCAGGGCAAGTACCAGGGGCAAATGAGTGTAACTCCTCCAAGACCAGACTAACATAGTTTAATGTGCCGCCGCCGGGATTTGAACCCGGGTCTCCCGCACCCAGTTATGCACCGGGCCTTGGGTGCCACGGGCTCGAGAGGCCCGCATACTTGACCGGGCTATACTACGGCGGCGTCTAATAGTGTGATTCATGGTAAAGAGCTTTTAAATGTTTCATAGATCAACCACGTCGCAGTGATGAAGACTCGTTAACCTAGAACTACGTGCACTTTGAAGTCAAAGATATGCTAAATAGTCCTCTTAACGCGACCTAGGAGTGCACGCACGTACTTTACTATTTCTCTCCTCCAGAGTAGTAGCACAAATAGTAGTGAGATCTGGCCGAGGTCTGGATAAAAAGCACCATAGTTCTCGTAGTGCTCAACTATAAATAGAGGATAAATGTACACGGAGACACCGCTCCGGGTTACTGCATAGATAATGTAGTAATTTATAAGTGCTATTAATAGGAGCATGTATGTGATTAAGTCACGTATAATCCCCTTAATCTCGAAGAAAGCAGCAATTATAACTACTACTAGGATTATTAGCGCTATTATTTGACTTAGTAGCGTAAGTTCAAACATCTTGTCTACTCACCTCTTATCACATCTTTGTCTCTATTCTATAACTCTGTTTAATTAACTTGTTTTCTTTAAAAGCTCAATTAGGACAAGATATGCAATGTAAGTAGCTCTCGCCTTAAACTCTAAGTATTTCAATAGGTATTCTCTATCTTTACTAGTAATTTTCTTTGAGACCCCAATGTTCTTAATAAGCTCTCTAATCCTGGCAACATTGATAGGTGGCTTTAAACCCACATATGATGCTATATCATCTACTCCTACTGAATTTAACTCGGTTTTACTAGAGATCTCTGAGAAGTCTAGTACTTTATCCCGGTGATTCTCTATGAAGGAGACAAGGCGTTTTAGATTAGCTTGTTTAAGCTGTGAGAGAGTGTCCTCTCTACTCTCTACTAGTAGCTTAAAGTCCTCGTAGAATAGCTTATTCAATAAAGTCTCTTCTACTTCGAGCAGGTTGCGGGGCGGTTTCATTAACGGTATAGGCGGGTAGAGATCTCCTGCACCCTGAAATAACTCGCCATTAAAGAATCCGTGAAAAGCCATTAGGCTAGGAGATAGCTCTTCTTCACTTAGCACCTCACTGATAATGCTATATGAGAGTATTTTTAGTGCGGGACTCGGCCGTGGAATATAGATCTCTCTGTCCTTAAGCAGTATTTTTAGCCTATCTCTAGCTAAGATGTAGTCTACTGCTCTAATAGCCTGGTCTCTTACAATATCCCAGTTAAACTCTATTGTAACCAGGGTTGAGTACGCTAAATCATCTATTTCTGATAGCAGGATTCTGTCTAGATCATCTGGCTGATAGGTCTCTAGTAGCTTTCGTGTTTCAAGCCAGTCAATTTTTTCAATTATACCAGCTGCCTCCGGCTCATAGAGTGCAAAGTACTTTTCTTCACCAATTTTCGTGACATCGTACATGATGACTCCAAGTGGTATGCCTCTTACTCTCCTCAGTACTATGGTTAAAAGGCCAAGTGCTAGTCTAAGTAACTCGGCGTTCTCTCGTGGATTAACACTATAGGTGTAGCCATATGTGAGGTCCCTGTACTCCCCCGCCGTTGGGGCTGGAACATAGATGTTTTTCTTATCATAGTAGACTATGGGTTTTCCACGAGCAATTATAAAGCGCGGCTTCTCTGAGCGAATAGTCCAAATACAGCGCTCCGGTATCTTAATGTACTTTCCAAATCCATTACGGGGAGTGTAAACTACGCAGAGCTCTTCGCTGGTTACTCTACCAGCTAATAGGTCTCTTAGTAACTGGGGCTTTTCACCCCAGTTCATTTTAATGTACCTGTACTCCTCGAGAGCAACTGAGAGCGCGTCGTTAGATTTGAAGTCTATATCCCTTATTGGCTTCTCGATTACACTCCTCACAAACCTGGTGCTCTTACCGTAATTTATCATGGTCACTATAGCCTCTTCAGCGTAATCTATGCAACCAGGTTGAAACCTCTCGACGAGATCACAGTGGCCAATGGGCTCTAGTGGTATTAAAGCCGCGTCTTTTTCGAGATACCTCTTTACTCCATATGGCGGAGCGTACTCGTAGAAGTTTATTTTCTCGTAGAGCTCACGTAGAAGCCTCTGATTTACACCACCTTCACGTGAGAGTACACCAGCACTCTCTAGAGCCCTAATCTCGCTGTCTGAAAGGGGCTCTTTAAACCACGTTGACAAGAGCTTTAAGACCCCGCTCAGCAAGTATATGTAAAGGTTCTCGGTGTTAACGAGAGTCTTCTCGAGGCCTAGACTTAGCCACTGCTTAAATAGATCAGTGCCCTGGCTGAGCAGCTCTCTATCCCACCTTGAAAACGGTATAATAACCGTCTCTGAGAACTTAAGCTCATATCTCCTGCCCTTTCTGCCCTCTCTCTGGTAGAACTCTCTTACACTATCTGGGAGACCAAGGTGCACTACGCGGGCTACTAGCCCTATATCAATGCCCTGGGAGAGGGTCCTCGGGGATACAATGACTTTTAGTCTACCTTCTCTAGCAGACTTCTCAATCTCCTCTCTGGTCTTCTTAGGTACTAAGTGGTGGTGTGATGCAATAGGAGCACTCTCCCCGTACTTGGCTTTAACAGCTCTAACCACCTCTTCAGCCGTGTTTATACTCCTAGTGAAGACTACTGTAACGTACTCGTCTGCTAAGTAGCCACCTATGACCTCTACTGGGTCTACGTGTAAACTAGGGACATCAACACCTAGACTCTCTAGTAGTGAAACAACGTAGAACGCGTTTCTCTTAAACTCCTCGAAGTCCTCGACTAGACTAGAATACTGCTTTAGCTCGCCGTGTCTCAGCGCGAGACTACTCCACGCAGACTTGACCTTACTCCAGACTTCTTCGAGGTTTTTACCTAAGACAATGTATACGTGGTTTTCAACCCGGAATGAGTCGCCTTCAATAACCTCGCAGCCTCTACCAGTAGTCTTTACGAGGAAACTACACAACTCCTCTGGGTTTGATATTCCAGCTGACAGTATAGCCACTTGTAGCTTCTTCTCATTTACCTTAGACAACAGTGATATCATTGAGAGCAGGAGTGCTAAGCTCCTTGGACTATAGAAGTCTATTTCATCTAGTACTAGTAAGTCTAGCTTCATGTAAATAGGTGAGAGTACTGCGCTCTCCTTCTTCACGAAGTACTTCTTTAAATCGTGTAGGAGGAAGGCGGGATTTGTAATAATAAGGTTTGAAGAAGCCACTGTAGCTCTTAGCGCTGTTCTAGTACTAGACTTTAAGTACTCTTCTTTCTTCACGCTGTCTAGTTGAAGAACCCTCCTACTAATAGCACTAATGTATTTCTCTAGTCTCTTTACTTGGTCATTAGCGAGGGCAAGCGTGGGGTATAGTACAATAGCGTGATACTCTGAGAGCTTTTTAGCCATGTTGAGTAAGTGTAGTGCCCACGCCTCTGTCTTCCCGCTCCCAGTACCGGCTCTTAAGACGATATTTAGACCCTCTCCTAGTTTACAGTAGGCTAAGTACTGGTGCGAGTACAAGTTGTAGTTGCCTATCTCGAGACTAGATAGCTCAGGGACAATATCCCTGAACTTTACATTAACGTATCTGGGTGTAGAAGCAGGCTCCGTGTACTTTACAAAGCTATAGCCTTTAGTAGTAAAAAGCCCATCACTACTAATACGCATAGTACTTCCTCTACTAGAATCTATTGAGAGTGAA
>JAJHQQ010000036.1 GCA_020833245.1 Desulfurococcaceae archaeon | reverse complement strand
GTGTTGAGATCAATTCCAAGTGACCACGTATAAGTAAGGCAGACACGTGAGCACACTTAATAGCACAGTTCTTTTAACAACCAATGTAGCTTCGTGGTGTCATAGCATCACGGCCCGGGCTATCGGGACCCCACGTAACCCTCAAGCCCCTCATACGCGTTGAGAACTGTAGCTCAAATTGATAAAATTTCATCCAGCAGCTCACAACCATCCACAATTAATCACAAGTAATTATAGATCGGTCACAGGCTTGAAAAAATTTATAAACGTAACTACGTATAAACAGAAAAGGGGATTTTCATGGCAAGACCCGCCGCGGCGTTCGCCCTACTGTTAATTGGAGGAATTCTAATAGTAATATTTGCAGGCCTCTATATGTTCGCTAAGGAACTAGTCAAGGACCTCCTATCAGAGGGCTGGATACCCACTATTCCCGAGTTAACGAAGACGCTTGGAGGCAAAGAAAACATGTATATATTGGGGCTGATATGGGGAATTCTAGTAATAATTGGAGCAGCCCTCGTCTACACTGGGAGCCCTGGTAAAGTTAAAGCTGGCTCAATAATAGGCTTAATATTCGGACTACTAAGTCTGCTCTTCGAAATAGCTGGGGGACTATACATCGGCTTTATACTTGTACTAGTAGGAGCTATACTCGGATTAACCTGGAAGCCATCGTGAACCATGCCCTAAAATTATTTTTTACCTTTTAAACTCTTTTAACATCTCCTTAACTCTATTCCCTTAAAGTATTCTAGACACGTGTTGATCCTCGAGTTGTGATCCCGTTGAGTGCTATTTTTATGGCAGTTTTCTAGCCATTACGTAGGCGTCTTCGCCGTCAAGATAGTACTCTTTCTCGACTTTTACTACTCTGTAGCCTAGTTTCTCGTAGAGTGAAATAGCCGGCTTATTTGAAACTCTCACTTCGAGGTATGTCTCACTACACTTATAGTCCTCGTGCATACTCCTCATAGCGTAAGCCATTAGCGCGTAGCCTAATCCCAGCCTCCTGTGGTCTCTCTTAACAGCAATACTAACGACATGCCCGCTCTTCACGAGGAAGTGCTTAAAGAACCCCGGCTTTATCTCAACTCGCGTCATAATGTAGCCTACTACACTGCCACTCGAGCTCTCGGCAACGTAGAATGCCTTACCATGCCTCTCGAGGAGCTCCTCGAAGAAGCTTCTGGGGTAGTGCTCTGGTAGCTCACTCATGTTAATATCTATTACCGCGTCAATGTCGCTCACAGTTGCGTGTCTCACGCGATATCCTAGTGCGCGAGTATTTAGCCTCCTTAAGGCCTCCTCGTAAATAGCGGAAATACTAGGCTCACTAGTCACTACAATGCACCATAACCCATAAATCTAGCTTCTAAGCTATATAGTTGTTGTAGTAAAAATATTCGTCCGCGCGACCACTGATCGTTTCTGCATTATCCAGCTTACTGCGGTGAGCACACCGCGGCGAGTACCTTGGGGACTATGAGTGGCACACTACGATCCACTGTGAGGTATTAATTATTGATTTAAATTACTCAGTTTAATTATTGTACTACACGAGAGATCTGGTAGGCGAGTATGAGTGTGAAAGAGGAAATTGCTGGTCTAGTTTACCAGCCACTTGCTGGGAGGAGAATAGTGCTTGGTGTTACGGGTTCTAGCGCGGTGTACAAGTCTGTGGATTTAGCTAGGAGGCTTATTAGAATGGGTGCTAGTATAAGGGTTGTAATGACTAGGTTCTCCACGAGGCTTATTGGGCCAGACCTCCTCTACTGGGCTACTGGTAGTAGCCCTTACACTGAGATGACTGGTGAAACAGAGCACATTGACTTAGCGAAGTGGGCTGACGCCATGGTTGTAGCTCCAGCCACTATTAACACTATGAGTAAAATTGCTCACGGAGTAGTAGACGAGCTCTTACCACTAGTTGCAGTCACAATGATAGGGGCTGGCAGGAGAGTTGTAGTTGTACCAGCTATGAACATTAGGCTCTTTAACACTCCTCAGTACAAGAGAATAGTTGAGATCCTCGAGGACTACGGCGTCGTAGTAATACCGCCACTAATAGAGGAGGATAAGGCTAAGTACCCTCCAATAGAAGACCTGTCTCACTGCGTTGACGCAGTTATAAATAGGGGCAGGGACCTCACTGGTCACAGAGTGCTAGTAACAGCGGGTCCAACTAGAGAGTTCATAGACCCCGTGAGAGCCATTACTAACCCGAGCAGTGGGTTAATGGGTGTACTTGTAGCGAGAGAAGCGGCTTGTAGAGGAGCGACAGTAGACCTCGTTCACGGGCCGCTGAGCGTTGAGGCACCATACATGGTTAGCAAGTACTATGCTGAGACCACGGAGGACATGGCTGAAGTAGTGAGAGATTTAACAACGAAGTACGAGTACAGCGTTGCAGTATTCGCGGCTGCACCAGCTGACTACAGGCCTGTAAGTACGAGTAGAGAGAAGATCCCCAGTAGAACTGCGCAGAAAATAGTACTCGAGCTTGTGAGCACACCTAAGGTCTTGAAGTCTATTTCCAGAAGGCCAAGAGTGCTCGTGGGCTTCGCAGCTGAGACTACTAGTGGAGACGACTTGGTGAAAAAAGCTGGGGAGAAACTACTAGATTACGACCTAGACCTCGTAGTGGCTAATAATGTCCTTTCAGAGAGAGGGGGTTTTGGCAAATTATACCTAGAAGCTGTTCTACTGAATAGGGATAAGGGGATTATTGACCAGGGGCTCTTACTGAAGCAGGAAATTGCGAGAAAAATAGTAGACTACGCAGTTGAGAAGATAAAAGCTTAGTAAACAGCTCACTTGGTTTTCCTAAGTAAACCACCAGCCTCTCTTTTCCGGCTTGAGGAGCCTCCAGGGTCTTGTTAATACTGCTAAAACAGCGATTAGGCCTGTCGCGATCACAGCCGTCGCCACCGTTGATTGCTGTGTTTGTGTTTTAGTTGAATCAGCACTACTCTTGCTTCCTACTAGTTGAGTAACCATAGATAGCAGGGAGCTGTAGTTCTGGCTTAAGTTAACATATGCCCATGTCAAGTTCTCGTACAAGTCCAAGAGGAGTCTGTGCTCTTCTAGTAGCTTATTGTACTCGCTCTCCAGGTAAGTGTACTCTCTGAGTAGACTACTGTGCTCGCTTAGTAAGCTAGTGTAGTTATTGTAGAGGTCGCGGTAAGTCATATTTCTAACAGCTGTTACTGCGAGTGAAATGTAGCTGTACTCGTACTGTACGCCGTTCCCCACGTAGTAGTACTCGGCTTCGATAGTCAGCTTCAAGTAGCCTTCTCTAGCCGGCTTCACAGTGAATGTAAATGCTTGTTCAGTGTTGGCGGGAATTAACTGATTTCTAAATAGAGTGTACTGCTCATCAACTCCGCAATCATAGATCCACACAGTAATTCTCGCCGCGGATAAGTTGCTATTGTATACTTTGAGAGTAATCTTCAAACTAACCGTGTCATTAACGCTAACCTCCACAGGGGCCTCAATTTTAAAGTATAAATTGGGGCCCAAGTAGCCCTGAGCACTTGTAAAGCTCTGTGACAGTGCAGTGTTACTAGTCACAACTAACAGGACTAAAGACATGAGTCCTATTGTTTTAATTTTCAAAGTAGCCACCTCTAACTAAATGCTCAGTGGTCTAGAATTATAAGGCAGAGGACTCAGTAATTGTTGCTATCGGCTCCCATAGGGATACTATTACTTAGTGCTGCATTTAGACGAGAAGATCTTAGTTCACACACTCGGCTTTCACATCTATCTCAAACCTACTTTCCTAAACTGCTTTTCTCGATTATTGCTTTGAATACTTCTAGAGGCGAGCCGAAGATCTCATAGAAGTTTTCCGAGTAGTTTTCTGTGAAGGTGTTAATGAGTCTTGTTAGAGTAGTAGCTACGCTACCACTAATAGGTGTATCTAGTGGTGATGGCTCATAGTAGTCTATTCCCTTCAGTGGCCCAGTCGCGAAGTACCATATTGTCTTAGCTATCTTCCTACCCTTAATAGTGGAGAATGAGGCTCCACTAGTAGTGAAGGACGTGTATATGAGGTACACTTCTACCACTCTCTTGGGGAGTTTTGGTTTACTTAGAAGGTCTAAGTCTACTATCTCGTAGCCGTGTTTTGTCTTCTCGTGGGATTCTACTCTAACACCGTAGAGCTCCCTGATCCTGGGGTCAAAGACTAGTACTCTTGTTCCACCGTGAACCTCAATGTACTTGTCACCGGGCTTTACAATAGTGTTCTCTGTGGATAGTACACTGTAACCGTGTGTGAGTGCAATTGATGAGATAGTGCTCTTACCTGTGTGAGGGTAGCCTAGTAGTAGCACAGCCTTATTTTCATCACTAATAGTCACTGAGTCTGTTAGTAGCACGTATCCTCTCTTAGCTAAGCTCCTCGCGTAGACCTGGAGTAAGAAGAAAACAGGCGACTCGTTTACGTAGGCTTCTGGTAGACCACCTCGCACAGCGTAGTAGTCTGGAACACCAGGGTCATCGCTGTAAGCAGCCGACTCCACAGTAAATCCCACTCCACTACTCCACTCAATACGGGCCTGTAAGCTACTTGAGCACTCAGCGCGCTGAGCCCTCGGTAGATACCTCCTAGAGAATGTCGAAGTGAGAGACTTCTCCAAGGCCTCTAGGTCACTGTGCTCAAAGCCAACAATCGCGCTTGTACCCCCTACACTAATACACAACAAGGCAAATCTCCCAGCCTCAAAATACCATAAACCCTAATTAAAAGCACAAATACACATGTATTCCATACAGCTTAATACTACACAGACAGCTACGCTAATGTGAAAATCTACTTTAGACGTAACGTGAGCAGTACGCAAAACACCAGCCCCTGCGTGATCAGCACTGGTTTTCCGGCTACTAGTTGGTGTTAGACAGAAAAACAAGTATTTTTCTGTCTAACACCTCCTGCGAGGTACCTCGAGCTGGCATGATTCACCGCGCTTTGAGGTGTAGTGTGAAGTGGTGTTTAGGAGTTGCTCTTATTCTCTGTGGAGAGCTCCCTGTGGAACTCCGCGATCACGTCTATTCTAGTCTTTATTGGTGGATATGATATCCCCTTCATCATTAGTAGTGGTTTTACTAGGCTTCTAGGTGGGTTTATTGCTAGTCCTCGCTCCAGTTTACTCAGAGCACTTGCGAGTGCTGTGCTCTTTGTTACTTTAACGGAGTATATGTCTACTAAGTGCTCTTCTATCCTGCTGAGGCTGAGGATAGTTATGAAGCAGAGTACTGTGCTCGCGGAGAATACTGGTAAGCTTAGAGAACCGTAATACGCATTAGTGTCTAGTGAGAGAGCTAGTATAGTTGAAGCGTTAAAAAACACGGCGAAAGTGAGTACTCCGCGAAGGGCTCTAAGAGGCGCTAAGTACCTGTGACCAAGCTCGTGAGCTAGTACTGCTTTAATCTCCTCAGCGCTTAGTGCACGTATTAACCCCTTGCTAACAACTACATCGTCAAGTAGGAGAAAAGCTCGCGGCGCGTCCTCTTCTACTAGTCTAACACGCAGTTTCCCAGCTCCAGTGACCTCTTCTAGTTCTCGAATAATACTCCACAACCACGCCTCACTCACGCCTAGCTCTCTCGCTTTGAGGGCTCTACTTGCAAACCACTCTACTACTGCGAGTACACTCACTAACAGGAAAATTACAGCGAAGTACACTAGGGACCTCAGCACTAATTGCACGTGGAACTTGGCGAGTGAGCGAGTAGAGAAAGCGAGTAGGTAAGTCCAGGGTAACGCGGTAAGCACTACTAGTAAAATGAGTAGAGCTACGTAAGCTAGTCTCAGAGATTCTTGTACTCCAAGACCCCTCTTCCTCAGCGAGTAAGCTAGTTTTTCAAGTAACATGACATCCCCAAATACGCTTTCACTACTCCTATCAATGATTAATTCACGCACATAGCACTAGAATTCAAGGTGAAGTTAAAAAGAACTTCAAGAGGGCAACGAGTCCCACTGTGTAATTTAATCGCGGCTTCAACTACGTGTAGTAGAAGTTGATGTAGTTGTGAATTAGTAATTAGGCACCTGGTTAGTAATTATACCACGCAGTGCCTCGGCGTGGCGGTTTAATCTTCCAATAGCCATGGGTGTGTAGTCTGTGAAGGCGGGTATTGTTAGGGAGCTAGCTGAGATCCGCGTTGAGGGCTTACCTAGGAGGTATCCCGAGTTGCCATTGAAGGACAATCCCGTTGAAGTCACCGATGTTTCCACCCCATCTCCTAGTAGGGGGCAGGTGTTGATTAGTGTTGAGGCGTGTGGTGTCTGCTACACGGATATTGACATTATTGAGGGTAGAGTGAAGTGCAGGGTCCCCGTTATTCCGGGGCACCAGGTTGTTGGCAGAGTCGTAGAGGTGAGTGAGGGTGTTAGTGGTGTTGCAAGTGGTGATCGCGTTGGAGTGGCCTGGATCGCGTGGAGTTGTGGTGTGTGTGAGTACTGTGCGAGGGGCTACGAGAACCTCTGTGTTGACTATAAGGCTACTGGCTGCGATTTTGACGGGGGGTACGCTGAGTACATGGTATCCTACGCTGACTACGTGTATAGACTGCCCAGTAGTGTAGAGGCTGAGAGGCTGGCTCCACTTATGTGTGCTGGTAGTATTGGGTGGAGAGCGTATAAGCTAGCTGGTATACAGAGCGGTCACCGCGTGGGGCTATTTGGCTTCGGCTCCTCAGCGCACATTGTAATACAGGTTATTAGGAGATTAAACCCCTCTGTTGAAGTGTATGTTTTCACTCGTAGTCGAGACCACGCGGAGCTCGCTAGGAGGCTTGGAGCGGACTGGGTTGGCCACCCCTCCGAGAACCCTCCCCGCAGAGTGAACGTGGCTATAGACTTCACGCCTGTAGGGGAGACTGTTAGGAGAGCGCTAGAGCTACTCGAGAGAGGTGGTAGACTAGTAGTTAACGCTATTAGTAAGCAGACACCAATAGTGCTAGACTACACTTCACACTTGTGGATGGAGAGAGAGGTTAAGAGTGTAGCTAATGTAACTAGGAGCGACGTGAGAGAGTTCATTAACTACTACTCGCAGTACGGTGTTGACGCGCACGTGCAGGTCTATAGCCTCAGCGACGTGAACAATGCTCTCAGAGATCTCAAAGCCGCTAGGACTAGGGGCGCTCCAGTACTGAGAATTAAGTGAGCTCTTCACGGTGCTTATTACTTAGACTTGAGTTACTAATTCACATTGAGGGGTAAGCGTGTCAAGTCCAGTGACAGTGGCTATAATACCTATTGGTGGAGTA
>JAJHQQ010000035.1 GCA_020833245.1 Desulfurococcaceae archaeon | reverse complement strand
TGTATTTATAAGGGTGTATTTTGATTACAAGTAATAGTGTAAGGGTGTAATCTGTGAGTTGGAGAGATGAAATTGAGAGGCTTAAGAGGCTTGTAGACGATGCTTATAAAAAGGCTCTAGACGAGTTAATGGATACTGTTGACTACGTCTCCACTTGGCGGAGTGTAGTACCTCCTAGGAGACTCTATAGGAGGCTTAGAGACCTCGTTGATGATTTTAAAGCGGAGTTATTTGACGTTGAGAGAAAATTGAGGAGAATTGAGAGAGAATTTGGCGAGGAGGCTAAGAGTGGTATTGAGGAGGTAGAGAAGCTTATTGAGGAGAGAATTAGAGATTTCACTAAGAGGTACGAGGATGCAGTTAAGAAAATAGAGTCTCACGTGCCAGCTGAGCTTCGTAGGGGTAGGCCGTGGATTGCTATTTCAATGATGCCTCAAAAGCTCGCGATGATTATTAGTAAAGAGGTTACAGGTGCGCTGAGAACAGCTATTGGAGAACTAGAGAGGGCCCTCGAGGAGACAACTACAGTCATTTCATCAATAAGGCTTAGGAGAGAAGACGCTGATGTAATAGATGAGCTAGTAAGCGCTGGGATTTTCAAGAGTAGAAGTGAAGCTGTGGCTTTCTTTGTTAGGAGGGGTATTGAAGCCTCTAAAGAGTGGCTTATGAAGGTCAGAGAGAGTATTCAGAGAATTAAGGAGCTACAAGAGGAAGTTAAGAAAGAACTAGAGAAGGGGCAGGAGAAAGAGGAGAAATAGGTTCTATCGTTACAATAACTGAGTTATTCGCATCTCTATCTCTACTCATGTATAAGTGTTCTGTGCCTATTTACTTTAAAGATCTTTTTCATTAATCTATATATTAAGCATATTTTTCTATATAGAACAATTGTAATTGGTGTACCTTTGTGAAAAGGCATACTAGGAGAATTCAGCTCACTGGTAAGTCTAGCTATATAGTTTCACTCCCTAAGAGCTGGGTTATGCTTCGTGGTCTTAGAGAGAAGGATCAAGTAGTGATCGAGGAGAGGGGTGATATCCTTGTAATTAAGCCAATGAGGAGTCCTGAAACAGGTGTGCGTGAGAGAGTTGCTGTAATTGAAGCTGGTGTTGACCCCGAGAGTACTAGTAGGAGGGTTATAGCCGCGTATATCATGGGTTATGATAAGATAACTGTGAAGGGAGGTATTAACGCGTCTACGAGGAACGCTGTTAGGGAGACTGTGATCAGGAAGCTTCCAGGTGTAGAGATCATTAGTGAGAGCGATAATGAGATCACAATGCTGGCTTTACTGGATCATAGGAGTATTCCCTTAAATGCAGCGGCCGAGAGATTAGTGAGAGCAGCGTCCTCAATGCTGAAAGACGCGTGTATAGCTTTGCGCGAAGTAAACGCGGAATTAGCACGTGAAATAATACGTGAAGACGATAGTATAGATAGAGCGTACTTTTACGTTATTAGATTAATAAACTACATGGCTATGGGTTTCTGCGAGATACCACCTGAGGTCACACTCATAGATCTATTGACTTATAGGTCTATGAGTAAACTCGTTGAGAGAGTCGGAGATCACAGTGCTAATATAGCTAGAAACGTACTTGAGCTGAGCGAGACTAGAGAAGAGTACTCTAAGGCCTCACATATATGCTTTTTAGCACACAGCATATTTGAAAAGGCGTCCTCAGCGTTTTTCTCAAAGAATCCGCTAGTAGTAGATGACTTAGCATCTGACATCTCGGATCTCAAGGCGAGAGAGAAGGTGTTGCTTGAGAAAGCCTCAACTACTCTCACACCGAGAGAATTCGTGGCTTTAAAAATGATCCTCGAGAGCACAAGGAGAATTGCCGAGTACTCCCTTGACATCGCGGAGATAGCTCTCGACCTGGCTATAGGAACCATAATAGAGAAGTCCTAGTTAGCCCCCTTGGGCTATTTAAACACACTAGTGTTAATTTAGCACTGTGTCATTTAGGGTAATTTAGCATGTTATGGTTTCTCACACCACGGAGTACTGTACTAGTAGTTGCTATTGGTGGAGGGGGTGACGTGGCCTCTGCAGCTATGATTGCTAGTGCTATTGAGAGATACGGGTGTAGAAGCGTATTAGCCTCTATTGCGTGGGAGAGGTATATCTACGACCCTGTCCCCGGCCCTGTGAGGCTCAGTGAAATAGTTAATCCACTGGCTCGTGGAGAGCACTACGTGGTTGTTTCAGGGGACTCTTACGCTATTCGTGGCGGGCGAGTAGTTAAGCCACAAGCCTCTCTCGCGTCGAAGGCTCTTAGTAGACCAGTCTACGTGGTTGACATGTATAGTGGTGTAGAGGGCTACGTTGAAGGGTTAAGAGAGATCACTAGTGTAGAAGGGGTTGACCACGTGATCGGGGTTGATGTTGGTGGTGACAGCTTAGCCTCAGGCGTGGAAGAGGACTTGTGGAGCCCCCTAGCAGACTGGGTGGGTTTAGCCGCGATATCTAGGCTTAACGGAGTCTTAGCTGTCCACTCACCCGGAAGTGATGGAGAGCTCTCACAGAGCTACATTATGAGCAGAGTAGACAAGGTAGCCTTAAAGAGTGGACTACTCGGCGTAACAGCTATGAGTGAGCTCGACGCAGAAGTCCTCGAGAAGACTCTGAAACACGTTAATAGTGAGGCTTCTCGCGTCTCACTTCTCGCATATAGGGGTTTCAGGGGTCTACTCTCACTGCGTAGGGGTTCACGCTTCGTAGAGGTAACACTACTCAGTACTCTCACTTTTTACTTAAAAGCACCCGTAATAGTAGAGCTCGTAGAGCCAGCGCAGAGAATACAGCACACCCGGAGCCTCGAAGAGGCTAGGAGAATACTAAACAATATGGGAATATACACTGAGCTAGACCTCGAAGAGGATTTAGCAAATCTAGGCGTTAAACCCGAAGAGCTCACAGGAGAACTACTAGTAAACATTAGGGAGAGGGGAAGAAGCGTCTTGTCGAGAAGGACTAACACCCATAATTCCAGCTACAAACCACATTGAGAAGTCTAATCCCCACCAGGCATCTTTAAGCCGTAAACGTGGCTTGAGACCCGAGTCCAGTAAAGCCGGCGAGAACTAAACCATCAACGAGAATAGTAGGCACTACGCTATTTAAACTCACAGGGCACACCCTGTTTAAGCATCCATAATTAACAGCTGTATGCAAGCGGGTTGCTATTTAAAGAAAGGCTGTATTGGAGTCCACCGCTCTATTATTAGTTTACGTTGAAATAGCCCTTTGTGGTTTAAATAAAGGAGTAAAGAGCCGAGTGAACAGCTACGGGCGCATTGCGAGTGCCTGTTAGTGGCATTTCGAGGTCGCTGAGTTAAGTAGTTATGCTATTCTACCTAGCTGTTAGTCTCGCTCCCTCACGTAGTAGTTTCCTGTATTGGTGTTTAAAGTATAGTACTGAGAGCGTGAAGAACACTGCTGTGTACAACCCACCGTAGAGGCATGTCTCCTCTAAGCTGAGTACTAGTGGTGTACTTAGTAGTGAGTGTCTCAGTAACTCAGCTGGGTAGCTAAATGGAGTTGAAAGCGCGAGTACTTGTACGGGTCTCGGTAACCTGGCTAGTGGAGTTAAGCCACCTGTAGCTACTGGTAGTATAAAGCCTATTAACTCCACTACTCCACTTGACGCTCCAGCTGAGAGTATTGTCCCACCGAGTATTAGCGCGTAGCCGAGTAGTGTTACTAGGAGTAGTGTAAAGCCGTATATGAGTAAAGCTGGGTCTCTAACTACTAGTATTGGGGGTTTAAAGACTAGTACTAGGAGTATATACGTCACGCAGAGCGTTATTGCAACCCAGGTAAGGGATACTGGTAGTATTCCGAGATAGTGTGGTAAAAACCCACTACCAGACGCAATATAGTACTCTAGTCTACCATCATTAATCATCCACCGCAACTCTGCAGCCCAATCCCATGTCGCAGCCGAGTAGAATAAGAAGACCATTACGCCAGTAAAGATCTGTGCTGAGACTATGGCTGGGTCGCTTCCAGGCTCAGAGAACAGCGAGACTGGAAGGGTAAAGAGTAGTATCCAGAGAGCAATACCCACTAGCCCATACACTATTCCCCTACTCCTAGCTAGCTCTGAGAGAGCATAGGCTTTTAAAACAGCGTAAGCTCTCCTAGCTAATTTTAACACCTTCACTCACCTTTCTCTTCTCCCATAGTACTAGGCTTACTCGACTAGCAGGCGTGTATAGCAGTGCGAGGAGAACTCCCACGGCTACTAGTAGTATAATCCACTCGTCTATAAGGCCTATTAACATTCTCTGAACAGACTCAACTACGTGTGATGGGGGAATAGTGTAGCTGAGTAGTCTAGCTGCTAGCGGCATGTAGAATCTCGGGTAATAAGCACCGAGTAAAACCATAACCAGGGGCCTCACAATGTTTATTACCCTCCAGCTCTCTCCAAGCGCGTTTACGAGTCCTGATGTGAGTACACTGAGAGGAATCATTGTGAAAACGCCTATTACAACTAGTAGAATTACTAGTAGGGCTAGTAAAATCCCCGTGAACCCATAACAGTACGTGTAGAGTGGTATTAGGCTAGTTGAGCCCATTAAGACAACGAGCGAGGCCCTGGGTAAAGGCATAACCGAGAACAATAAGAGCTTGTTTACAGGTGAAGCGAAGACGTATGGTAGAGTCCCAATCCACGTCTCCCATATAGGCCTCCAGAGTATGTCGTCAATACAGATCATGAGGGCCATAACCGTGAAACCAGCTGTAATCAGAAATAACGCTGGATTAACTCCAACCCTCTCCTCGAAAACCCTCGGCGAGCCCGCTCCGTACCCCACTAGTAGAACAAAACCCGTGAACACGTAGGGGTATAGCACTAGTAGTATTAGCTCACTCCTCCTCCTAATCATCTCTGCGTATACTAGCTTGTACTCAGCTCTCATGAGGTCTAATACGCTCACGCAGACACCTCACTAAAGTATATGAAGACGTCTTCTAGAGTTGGCTCTTCTACCCTGGCTGAGACGAGGTCAAATCCACTAGAAATAAGCCTCTTCACTACCTCGTTGAATACCTCCTCGGGCTTCTGAACGTGTACTTTAACACTGTAGAGGTCGTTCTCCTCTTGTACCTCGTGCTTTAAGCCCAAGTCTCTCATTGTACTCTGCAACTTCTCTTTTGATCCACCGCGGAGGGTTAGCGATAGGACTTTTAATCTCGGAAGCTTGGCTTTAAGCTCTCGGGGTGTTCCACTAGCTACTACTTGGCCCTTATTTATCAGTAGAATTCTATCACAGACTATCTCAGCTTCAAACATGTTGTGTGTTGTGTAGAGTACAGCTTTCTTCTCCTCGTGTGCTAGCTTCTTTACTAGCTCTCTTATTTTTCTCGCGCTGGGTGGGTCAAGGCCCAGTGTAGGCTCATCTAAGAGTAGTACTGGGGCATTGCTTAGTAGTGCTCTAGCTAAACTCAGCCTAGCTCTCATACCGAGGCTAAACTCCTCGAAGAGTTTGTAGTCTCCTCCCAGATTATCTAGCTCTAATAGCTTTAACAAGTAATCTATTCTCCTCTCCGCGTACTCTCTCTCGAGGCCGTATAGTGCAGCAAAGTACTCTAAGTTTTCGCGCCCAGTTAGTTTACCATAAAATCCACGCTCGACTGTTAACATTAAGCCAATGTTCTCTCTCACCCTCCCAGGCTCTCTCACTACGTTGTAGCCTGCTACATAGGCTTCACCCTCGTCTGGTAGTAGGAGGGTTGCGAGGATCTTAATAGTCGTAGTCTTACCCGCACCATTAGGTCCTAGTAACCCCACTACTTCACCGTAGTCAACCCTAAAGCTCACACCGCGAAGAGCTTCAATAACCTCCACTGTAGACTTGAGAAATCCCTGCCTCTTCTTAACACGGTACTTCTTACTCAGTCCTCTAGCCTCAATAGCCCTACTCATATCGTAATCTCCCAGTAAAGACACACCGTCAAATTGTACTAGTTAAAACCAGCATAGCTACTTACTAATACTCCCTTAGCATTAAAGTCTTTTCGCGGAGAATACAAGTCTATGGGAACCGGTAGTGAGCTTCTGTGTGTAATTATTAAGTGAGGAATATAAGAGCACTCATAGTTGACGAGATAAGGAGCGTAGCTGGGAAGCTCGCAATCCAAGTGGTAAATATTCTCATTACGGTTTTTACGTTAATGTACCCCCTCCCCCTCGCGAGGCCTACTCCAATAATAGCCCCTGTAACAGCTAGAGTCGTAGATGATGGTAATCCAAGCCTCGTAACGAGTAGCATTGTGAGAGCTGCACTAAACTGCGCAGTGAAACCAGACTCCGGTGTTAACGGTGTTATTCTCTCCGCTAGTGTCCCTAGTACTCTGTAACCCCAGTTCAACATTCCCATTGCGATCGTGAAGCCGGATACAAGTAACACTACTCTAGAGACACCTGTATACGCTTCAACCCCGGGGCTCTCTGTTAACTTGTTGTATAGTAGTTGCAGTAGGCCAGCTGAAGCCCCAACATCGTGAGCTCCGTGACTCAGAGCGGCTAGCGAGGCCGATACTAGGAGTAAGTGTTTATTAACAGAGTACCTTGCCTCGTAGTAGTCTCCCCGTGTACTCCTCTTGACTAGTAGCGCATAGCCTAGCACTACTGGAATCGGTATTAGAACTACCGCTGTATGCAGTAACACCTGATCACCTATACTGCCAAGTACAAGGAGTAGTGTAAAGACCATGCACGCGTAGAGTAGAGTTGAGAACGCAACTAGTAGAGACGTGGTTTTCCTTATAGTCGACAAAGCACTACTGTAAAGCCTATACAGTAACATTGAGACCAGCACTGCTAGTAGAAGTGTTAGCGGCCACGAGAACATAGTGGATATGAGACTAGTCCACATGATACCTCGGGGACCTAGTGCTGTGAGACCAAACCCTAGGATTCCCCCAACTACAGCCTGAGTTACACTTAGAGGTACGCGTAGATAAGTTGCAGTTAGCATCCACAGGTTTGCTGATAGAGCTACTACAAGGACACCTTTTATGAGCGTGTCTTCACCCAGTTTCTCCGGGTCTATAATGCCCCTCATAATAGTAGTGGAGACGTAGTGTCCAAGTAGCACAGAGCCTATAATTTCGAAGATAAATGCTACTTGCAGGGCTCTCTTAGCACTAATACTCCTAGCGCCTACAGCTACCCCTACGACGTTTCCCGCGTTATTAGCGCCATTAATCCAAGCTAACAGCAACACTAGCGCGATGCCCACGTACAGTAGCGGAGTCAATTTGATCGCCTATAGAGT
>JAJHQQ010000034.1 GCA_020833245.1 Desulfurococcaceae archaeon | reverse complement strand
AGGAGCATTGCTACATTTATCCTTGCCGCTACGTGTTATCTTAGAAACCCTGGATTTGAGTTCTTTGAGCAACCATATGAACCTAAACTAGAAAGACTGCTCGAATTACTTAGAGACAGGTGTATCGTGATTTTAGAGTATCACCTAAGAGAGGCCCTTCCCCCCGATGTCATATGGGGTGAGGCTATGAGAGTATCATCGAGACTTGTGAGTGTACTAGAGGTCTTGGGGATAAGAGCAGTTGATCACGGTGAGTGGACTAACGAGAGAGATATGGTACGAGTATTCATTGAACTAGAGTACTGTGAACTACCAAGATATAAGTACTATAGAGGGCCCTGTATAGCCCATGAGTGGAGTAGAATTGAGAGTTTCATCGAGAGGCACGTGAATAGGGGTATTGGGCCCTGGCTATCAGAAAGTGGATGTTTAGAGTCCCTCGATGAGCGGTCACTGAGACGTATTGTAGACATAGTTGAGTCGAAGTGGACTGAGTACACGGTATCACCACATTTGAGGACTGTGAAGCCGGTAGTTATGACCTTAGATGAGGATTTAGCGAGAAGGCTGTATAGAGAAGGTGCTGGTAATTGGCTCTGGAGTATAATAGCCAAGACTCCTCACTGGATGGAGAAGTGCATTTCTTAGAGCTTGAAGACCCATATGTTAAGAGAACACTGTGTTTTCCCAGCGAGGTCTGCAGAGACTACTCGGAGAGACTTGAGCGCCTACTTAGTGATGGCTTTATATACCTCCTTGAAACTGGAACACGCGTGATGGGATCGCGATATCTCGGTAAAGGCTACTCCTCAATTGTCGTCGCGGCTAGGCACTCTAAGCTCGGCCTCGGCGCATTAAAAATCCTTAGGAGCGATAGTAGGAGGAAGAGTCTACAAGGAGAGGCAGAAATACTAACCCTAATTCAGGGTTTAGGTGTGTCTCCGCGGCTATATTCACACGGGGATTTCTACATTTTCCTCGAGATTCTGCCTCCTGGAGTGTGTTCTCCACTACACCGTGTTTTAGAAGCCCTCGTAGTTAGAGGGGATTTCGAGTTAACTAGGAGCATACTCATTAATACTCTTAAAAAACTACATGGACTCGACTGTATAAGAGTAGATCACGGTGAGCTTAATAGACCTGGTGGTCACTTGTATTACTGCGAGGGGGGTAGAGTAGTTATTCTCGACTGGGAGAGCGCTAGAACAGTATCTAGGCCAGTTAACCTCACGTCTTTTGTCTCATACTTAGTATTTAGATTTAAATACAGA
This sequence comes from Desulfurococcaceae archaeon, assembly GCA_020833245.1. Classification (GTDB taxonomy): domain Archaea; phylum Thermoproteota; class Thermoprotei_A; order Sulfolobales; family Desulfurococcaceae; genus UBA285. Next base: position 6,240 of record JAJHQQ010000034.1, on the reverse strand, counting down.
GATGTACTGGGAAGAGTTCTAAATTGGAGATTAGACAGGGTCCTCACGGCTCTGAAAACTTACAAATCAGCTTACAGCAGTACAGAGTACGGGAGTGTACTTAATGCCCTGGGATTAGAGTAGTGAAATATTCTCTTTAGGCTTTAGCCTCCCCTACTCGCGTTCCACGTGAAGCTGTGACGAAGAGCTCTGGGTATTTCACTTCTCTTGGCACGTGTGATTTGAGAACAATGTAGGATCTGTAGTCTCCTGAGCTAGGTAACTCAAGGTGCCTCTTACACGCTGGACATATACCACCCGTTATTCTAATAACTTCTAGTGGAGTGGGGACACCACTAAAATCCTGCCCCACCTTCTTGAACTCATAGATTACGTGACCACAACTCCTGCAAATGTATCTAATAGGCATTTAAATCACGCTAATGAGTGCCATTAGTAAATTTTTATTTAACCTCGCTACTAAGTCTAGCCCCCTGTAATACTAGAATTAACTATGTTTAAGAACCACCTGATAACGCTATAAGTATGATTTTAGAATTTACATAAACACCTCAAGAATTATGACCCAATACGCTTAACATCTCAGAGACACTCGCGAAATTAACGATGCAGTATATTGTAATGATACAGTAGAGGTGTAGGCTGTTCGGAAATAATCTTAATTAACTCGTGTTTTTACTCATTCCTTTGAGGGGCCGTCGTCTAGCCTGGCTAGGATGCCGGCCTGGGGGGATAGCCCCCGTGGTGAACTGTATCCCGGAGCGCCGGTGGTCCCGGGTTCAAATCCCGGCGGCCCCATGCTTAAAACCTAATAAACCCTTATCGCGGTATGGATTAAGGGTGTTTACTAGTATGAGTGAGAGTAGAGAAAATGTTGTATTCGTGGTTAGAGTGCGAGATAGAGAGATACCTGTAGATGAGAGGGTTTTAGCTATTGTTCTAGAGTATTTGAAGACGCCTATGAGCCTCGAGGAGTTAGCTAGTAAACTAGGATTAGAGAGCTGGGAAGATGCCTATGAGTTTATTAAGGCTCTTCCAGCGTGGGTTATGTGGACTCCCCCGGGTCTCTGGAAGTACAGGAAGAAGTGGCTAGGGGAGAGAGTGCAGAGCACTAGTGGTGAGCAGGGTTAATAGAGTCTACTTAACTCTCGCTATTTTACCTGGTCTTGGCATGTAGATTTCTCCGCTTCTCTTCAACTCGTTTATCTCGTCGAGGACAAACTCTTTCTCAAACCCCTCTTCTTTGGCTTTAGCGACAATACTGCTAATCTCGGCTTCTCCACCAACCTCCTCTAAATAGGCGAATAGGAATTCTCTAAACTTCTTCTTCTTTAACCTCCTAGATGCCGGTATACCTGTTTCGAGTAAGTCAATATCTAACTTACCGCTCTCAACGTCAAGTCCTACTTTAGAGAGAGTTGACATCACCAGCCTAATAGCCTCCTCCGCGTCTTCTACTGTGGCCTTAGTCTCAAGAGCTATTTTCGCGTGAGCCTCAGCAAGCCTTATAAGGGCTTCAAGTTGACGCGGCGTAATCGCTACTGCTGGAACCCCGCTCTCCGTGCTTGTCAAGGATGCCTGGCGTAGACTAATATAGAACTCCTCTATGAGCTTCGCTGCCTCAGGCGTTAACTGGGGTCTAATATACCTCCTAGCGTAACTAATGTACTTCTTTAGTAAATTGGGATCAATAAAGCTCCTAGCTCTCTCGGCTTCAATGTGTACACCTAGTATGTGTCTTGCAAGCCTCCTGTCGTGTTCCTGCCTGGGAATGTCTTGTACTATGAATATTAAGTCGAATCTCGAGAGAATTGTCGGTGGTAGATCAATGTTCTTACCCACGGGGAGTGTTCTGTCATATCGACCGTGTTTCGGGTTACCGGCAGCGAGGACAGCTGTTCTCGCATTTAACCTAGCCACGATTCCCGCTTTAGCAATACTCACTGTTTGTTGCTCGAGGACTTCGTGAATGGCTACTCTGTCCTCTTCCCTCATTTTGTCGATTTCATCAATACACGCTACTCCACCATCCGCTAATACAAGGGCGCCGGCCTCTAAGTAGTACTCTCCCGTAGTCTTATCTCTGAGAACAGTAGCCGTTAAGCCAGCGGCTGTTGAACCCTTACCGCTAGTGTATAGACCTCGTGGAGCTAGCCTAGAGGTGAACTGGAGTAGCTGAGACTTGGCAGTACCCGGGTCTCCAACTAGGAGAACGTGAATGTCCCCCCTGATCCTCGTTCCATCAGGGAGTATTTGCGGCGTTCCACCGAAGAGCAGGAGTACAATTGCCTCCTTAATATCCCAGTACCCATAGATCCCTGGTGCTATGCTCGCAATGATCTTTTCGCGAATCCACGGGTCCCTAGATAGCTCTTTAATCTTCTCCTCGTCTTCTCTCGTAATTACTACTTCTTCGAGAGCCTTTTCTTGGACTTCAACGTGGTTTACGTCCACGTAGAAGGCGAAGATAGTCTTAGAGCCTCTCTTCTCAACGCCAACGGTTAAAGGTGCGACTTTCAGTACACCGCACAATACGACGCGGTCTCCAGGCCTAGCGCTATCTACTATATCACCTGTTAAAACAGCCTCAATAGACCTCGGTATCTGGCCTCCCGGAACTTCCTCGGGCTTTTCCTGGATTACTATTTTCTGCCAGTCTATGAAACTACTCCTCTCTGACACGAGGTCGAGTTTAACTGGTCTATGGCAAATTAAGCAAAATGGAGGCTTCTCTAGCCTCTCTCCTACTTCACCCTCTGGCGGGTAATCGAATTCGTGTACTTCTCCCAGTTCCGTTAAGTGTCTATAGCGTGCCTTTACTATTTTCGCGTCAATTCTCGTGACGCGAGTCACTATTCCCTCAACTGCTACTAGTTTACCAATGTACTCGCTGTTCAACTCTCTAATCTTCATTATGCGCGGCGGGTTGCGGACTCTCACGTAGAACCTAGACACGCTCCTCGCGTACTCGGGGTTTAAGCGCTCAACGAAGGCTCTGAGTGCTTGGCTAAATGTTTCGAGGGCATCAATGGGGTGATCCACGAGGTACTCGGCCAGAGCGGGGTTGTAGAGTATTAAGTCGTCGAAGTCGAGTACTAGGCTCCTCTGATTCATGTTTATCATGCGCCAGACTCTATCGTGATATTTAATTACGCCTTCACGCGACTTGAAGCTATCCAGGAACTTTAAAAACTCCAATGCGTAGTCTTTAACCTCCTCTAATCTAGCTGAATTACTCACAGAGCTACACCTCGAACACTCTCTCATTGAATACTTCGAGGACAGAGCGAATAGTAGTGTAGAGGAGTTTCTCCTCCTCGCTGAGATTTCCGAGTACTTCTGGCGGGAGCTCTTGAACCGAGAGGAGGCTTAGTATCTTACTCAGCCTAATCTTGTATAGGTTCTTCGTGTTAGATGAGAGTGTAGACAGCGTATCAGATATCCTCTTGATCTCGTCGATGTTAGTTGCTGATTTGTACTGTTTTAATAAGTGCTGAATAGTGCTCTTGACCTTAGAGTAGAAATATCCTTTTAACTTCTCGAATTTTATTTGACCTCTACTCCTGCTTTCATTGAACATTAACCGGCCAAGATCAACAGCGTCAACACCCTCTTCCAGTATTTTCGCACAGCCTTTCTCAGCGAGTAGTTGAGCAATCCAGCGGGGTACATTGTACTCAGCGCCTCTAACTAGTTCAACGTAGTCGTCTTCGAGAAAAACCAGAGTGGAGGGGGCTGTGTAGGCTACTCTCACATACTCCTCTTCGGAGTCCCTTGACACAAAGCCGGATATTACCTCGCTGAGAAGCTCGACTAGTCCACTCACTGCTAAGCCCTCGTAATCCTACTCTTATTTCCCCCTTTATTACCCTACATTGAGGATTAGTTTAAAGGAGACGGTGTCTCGAGGTAGTGGCTTTGAGTGAGCTTCTCTGGGCTGAGAAGTACAGGCCTGAAACCCTAGATGAAGTTGTGAATCAAAAGGAGATTGTGGAGAGACTTAAGAGGTTTGTAGCTGAGAAAAACATACCCCACATGCTCTTCGCAGGCCCACCTGGAACAGGTAAGACTACAATTGCTCACGCACTGGCACACGACCTCTACGGGAAGAACTACAGGCAGTACATGTTAGAGCTCAACGCGTCAGATGAAAGGAAAATAGAGGTTATAAGAACAAAGGTCAAGGAGTTTGCAAGGTCTAGAGTTGTGGGAGAGGTTCCATTCAAGATAGTCCTACTCGACGAGGCCGACAACATGACTAGTGATGCTCAGCAGGCTCTGAGGAGATTAATGGAGCTCTACTCAGGTAGTACTAGGTTTATTCTCACAGCTAACTACCCGAGCAAGATTATTGAGCCTATTCAGAGCAGGTGTGCAGTGTTCAGGTTTACTTCACTTAAACGCGAAGACGTGGTTGGCAGGCTTTCGTATATATGTAGCCAGGAAAAAGTCGCCTGTGACGAGAAGGCCCTCAACGTCATATACGAGATCTCTGAGGGAGACATGAGGAGGGCTATAAACATACTCCAGTCAGCTGCAGCGCTTGGTGAAGTTAACGAAGACGTTGTCTACAAAGTAGTGGGATTAGCTCATCCGAAAGAAGTCAGGGAGATGATTCAACTAGCTCTCTCAGGGAACTTCATTGAGGCGAGAAAGAAGCTCAGAGACCTCATGATTAACTATGGGCTGAGCGGAGTAGACGTTATCAAGCAAGTACACAGAGAGATCTTCAACCACGAGGTGAAACTACCAGACGAGGTCAAAGTAATGATAGCTGACTACGCGGGCGAGATACAGTTCAGGCTTGTCGAAGGAGCCGACGATGAAATACAGTTAAACGCGTTTCTCGCGAGGCTCTCGCTACTCGGGAGGAAAGTTAAGGTGTAGTCTCTATTGAGCTCAGAGAAGTACTTGCCCTGGATTATAAAGTACAGGCCTAAGCACGTAAATGACGTGGTAAACCAGGATGAGGCTAAGCAGAAGCTTATAGCCTGGCTTAAAGCGTGGGAGGAGGGTAAAGTAGAGAAGAAAGCCGTCTTACTGCACGGACCTGCGGGTTGCGGTAAGACAAGCCTTGTGGAGGCTTTAGCTAGAACCTTCAAGTACCAGCTATTTGAGATGAACGCTAGTGATAGTAGGAGAAAAGCCGATATTGAGAGAATTGCTAAGATGGCATCGCAGACATCTGGCCTTACAGGTAGAAAACTAATACTCCTAGACGAAGTCGACGGCCTAGACCCCCACGCAGATGAGGGAGGAGTTGAAGCGCTACTAGGCGTCATTAAGAACACTAGAAACCCTATTATAATGACCGCGAACAACCCGTACCGAGAGCACCTTAGACCTCTCAGAGAAGTAGCCGAAGTCATTCAGATGAAGAGACTCAGCGAGAAAGACGTGGTCTCAGTGTTAGAGAAGATTTGTAAAGCAGAGAACCTCACGTGTGACCCAGCCGCCCTCAAAGAAATAGCGAAGAGATCAGAGGGAGATATGCGTAGCGCTATTAATGACCTAGAAGCGGCGGCGGCCCTGAATAAGAAAGTGACAGTAGACACTGTGAAAGCTACTACTGCGTACAGGAATAGAGTCTACGCACCGTGGGAGGCTCTACAGAAACTATTCAACGCAACTTACATCTTCCAGGCGAAAGAGGCCACTACGTCTACTGATCTCTCGCACGATGAGTTTATAACGTGGATAAATGAGCACATACCAACTTACTACGAGACGCCAGAGGAGATTTGGAGAGCCTACGAGGCGCTTAGCAGAGCTGACGTGTACCTCGGCAGGATTATTAAATCACAGAACTGGGATCTCTTATCCTATGCTCTCGAAATGATGGGGCCTGGAGTCGCCTTTGCTCGCACAGCGTATAAGTACAAGTGGAAGCCGTTTAAAATGCCTGAGAGAATAAAGCTACTCGCCGAGAGCAGGAGATCAAGAGAGTATAGAGAAGCACTAGCTGAAATACTAGCAGCGAGGCTACTCACTAGTAAAGCCATAGTTATGAGCGACGTCATCCCTTATTTAAGAGTCATTTTCACGCAAAACCCAGCCTACGCGGCTAAAATAGCGAGAGGCTATAGACTACCCGAGGAACTAGTAACGTGGCTCGCGGGTCCTAGAGCAAAGGAAGTACTGGGATACGTGAAGAAGCCTAAGAAATAGAGTAAACTGAGTAATTTCACAGCGTAATAGTCGCGCACGTCAAGAACACTTTAATAAATTAATATTTACTAA
>JAJHQQ010000007.1 GCA_020833245.1 Desulfurococcaceae archaeon | reverse complement strand
CAGCTCTACTTGGAATAATATATTACACCGTGCTCAACTACTTTACGGGGTGAAATTATTACGTCAACGTGGCTCTGGGTCTCTAGGTTTAAGGGGAGAGAGGCATTAAACCTCTACTTAGAGCACGCAAAGCTCGTCTTAGGCGTTATTGATCACGCTTATAGAGCTCTACAAGCCTATATGAGTAGTGATAAACAGAGACTTGAAGCTGAGTGGGCTGAGGTTTTTAGACTAGAAAGAGAGGCGGATAATGTGAAGAGGAGAATTCTCGCAGAGCTCGTCACAGGTGTTTTCCACGCGGTGGATAGAGAGGAGCTTATTAGACTTATACTAGTCAGTGACGATGTAGCCTCAAAGGCTAAGGGGTGGACTCGGCGCTTAGAGCTCGCAATATATGATAATATTCCGAGTAGTGTACTTGAATTTGTTGCTAAAATGGCTAATAGTGTTCTAGAAGCTTATAAGCTGGTGTTAGAGGCTACTAATAAGCTCATTCATGAGGACAAGAAGAGTGTGCTTGAGCTCTGCAATAAAATAGAAGCTCTCGAAGAAGAGGTTGACGATGTGAGAGTTAATGCTCTGAGAGAAGTATATAGGCACTGCGATGAAACTAAGACATCTACCTGTATGCTCGCAAAGGAGGTAGTAGATCTAGTTGAGGAAGCAGCAGATAGGTGTGAAGACGTCGCTGATGTCTTGAGGAGCATAGCTCTCTTAAGGATTTAAGCTTAACCCTGTTTTATCTTATTTAAGTAGTTTTCAAGCATTTTTACTATTTCTTTAACACGCTCTTTTTCTAAGCTAATTATACACTGCTCAATTAGCTCTCTCCTATACCTCTTGTACTCATCCTGGGATATACTACCCTTAGCTAGGAGTGAGTCAACTCTACTAACACACTCGTGCTCTAAATTCCTGCGTGACGCTGTTACCGCGACTATGTATGGGTACTTATCGTCTACAGGCTTGACTTCTACGAGCTTGTCTATCTCGGCTTTCACCAAGACATCTCTCACGCGCTGTAACTCCTTGTCTTCAAAGAAGAAGTACCCGAAGCTCCTAAACGCCTTGATCATTCTCTCAACGAGAGCTACGAGCTCGCTCACTTTTCATCGCCTAGATAAGTTGCTTTAACAGGGGTTTTAGTAGCGTCTAAGACTACTCTCACAAGCCACGCGTATACGGGGTTTCCTTTACTAAACCTCACTACTCCATCACAGTACTTAGCTCTGTAGAGAAGCTCCCCCTTTGAACTGTAGACATTTAAGTAACCTTTAACTGCGCCCTTAAAATTCTTAACCAAGTGAACGTAGACTACGAGGTCGCCGTGATCAACCTCTATTTTCACGAGCTTAGCACTACCCCTCCTGTACAGTGGGCTCGTGGGGGCTTCGGATACTAAGCACTTAGTGTAGGGTAGTAGGCCCTCTTTCTTCTTATATACAAGTAGAGTACTAATTGAGACGTGTTTTCCACTCCTACTCTTCGAGGACTCGACTTTAAAGTCTCCAAGTGTAAGTTTCAAGACACTACCCCTTACCAGCACCTCTAATAACTAGTACACTCTCTCCTCTCTTGTTAACCGCGATCTTCTCTGCGTCTACTACGAGCGATACCTCGTCGTAAACTATTTGACTACTCAACCTCACGGTGCACTCTTCGATAACAATGTGTTTAATTCCATCGTAGACACTGTTCTCAACTAGTTTACCGTCATCACTATACAGGTAGATTGTCACTTTGTACTGCTCTGGTTTAGGGGTAACGTATAGTATAGCTTTCAATACTAGTACACCACTACATTGTAAGCCTGTACTTCTCTACGTCCCCAGTGCTTATTATTTCCTCAAGTATCTTAGACTCGGGTTTCTCAACTATTCCTAGAACGCTCTTCACTGCGTCTAGCATTAGCGTCGAGAACTTCGCCTCTAAGCCACCTTCATACTTCTCTCTCTTAACGTAGGCTCTGAAAATGACCTCTAGTGGGAACTCCTCACGCAGGACATTGTACTCCTCGCTGACAACTATACTCCTACCTGTCTTCTTGCCCAAGTAGAACACTTGAGTTAAGCCCGGGGACTCCCCTCCAGGGTATACTAGTGATCTCGGCAGGGGTGTGACGTCTAACACGTCTACCCATATGTCTTCGCGCTGTAATCCAAGCCCCCTTATCCTCTCAGCTAAGTACTCCTCTATTTCACTAGTCACTTTCTGCTTATACTCGTAGTTAACTACTAGTTTCAGAGTAGTCTTAACTAGCTCCGGGCTCCTCGCGGACAAGATCACCTCTCTCCCGACACGCCTATACTCTGGTTTCCTCTCGACTAGTATTCTCCGACACAACCTACCAATCTCACCCGTGGCCTCGTAGAGGGCTTTACGCATCATTACACTATATAGTAGTGTGTCTGTTAACTCCAAGTATCCCTCGAGATCGCCTCTCAGAACGCCTATTACACGCCCCGTTAAGTCGAGCTCGCTGTCTAGCTCTTCTAGCACCTTGTAGAGTATTTTATCAAAGGACCTGCACACACTGTGGTAGTAGACGTGCTCATACATGCTTATCTTCGCGTGCATGTACTGTCTAAAGCCGCCGAGCGCTATTCTATCTAGTACTAGTGCAACCCTATCCCCACTTATTAGTGGATAAGTATTCTTGTAAAGCCTCTCATAGGATACATAGCCATACTCAGGTGTGCCGGCGTAATAGCTATCTCTCCTCAAGAAGTCTAGTACGTCGGTTGGGTATGGCCCATCTCTCACAATCCACCTAAAAACTCTCAGCACTCCGCGAGGCTCACTTACACCGAGTAGTGCGAGTAGAACTTCACGTAAGCCAGGTAGGTTTCTACTAGCCTTATCTACGTAATCCCCTAGTGCTAGTTCAACTAGCTTAACACCTATTCTCTCGTGATTAGATACTTCGAGAGGCAATTTCCTCCTCCAGAGAACAGCCTGCTCAAAAGCATGACTAAACGCGGCGTGACCTACATCGTGTAGTAGTCCAGCAAGGCGAGTCGCCTCAATAAGAGTCGCGGGGTCGTATCCCTCAAGGGCCTGAGTGCCGTATAGAGAAGTGGTCTTGAAGACCATGTCCTCCGCGACTACTCCACTCAAGTGTAGAACCCCTATACTGTGCTGAAACCTCGTGTGGACAGCGCCAGGGTACACTAAGTGCGCTGTTTGAAGCTGCATAATGTATCTCAGTCTCTGGAGGAGTAGGGTGTTAATAATTGGCTCCTCGACTTCAACGTTAAAGTAAACGTAGCTGTAGAGCGGGTCACTAATCATCTTCCAGGTGAAATCCGCAGTGAAGCCTGTCTTGTACAACGCGCTAAAAACACCTTTAATGACTTTTTACTCTAGAATTATAGAGAAGAGAATTAGTTAAAAAGAGAAATTTTATTTGAGAGTAGAGTTGCTACTTAGCCTTCCAGCCCTCTTCTACTCTCTCTACTTTACCCTCTTTTCTCAAGTCGTGAAGCCTAGCTCTCACAGTATTGTAGTTTAATCCCGTTAACTTAGCTATTTCTTTCGGCATTAGAGGCTTACTCTGCGTCTTTAGAAACTCCAGTAATCTCTCTTTTACAGTCTTAACTTCACTCACACCTGATCCCCCTGAGACAAGATCGGTGGTTAAGGGTTTATAAAGTTATAACTCCACAGTGTGCATTAAAGAGAGTACACAGGGAAAAGCAGTAAATCGTAGAGAATAGTGGTGGTGAGAGTGGAGGCGATTATTACACACGGAGATGCTGATGGAGTAGCTGCAGCGGGTCTCTACCTCTACTTGAGAGATAACCCCGAGGCCGCAGTGTACTTTACTGAGCCATATAATCTCCACTACACTGTGAACCGAGCTAGCCGATCAGAGTACAAGAGAGTGGTTATAGCAGACCTCGGTGTAAACCCGAGCATTCTCAGTGAGCTATTAGAGCAACTCAGAGCTCTACGGGAAAAGGGGGTTGACGTTGTGTGGTACGATCACCACGTTTGGAACGAGAACTGGGTTCGCAGTGTAAGTGAGCTCGGTGTAAAACTACACGTAGACACGTCTACTTGCGCAACGGGAGTAGTAGCAAAGTACACTCCGCCTCTCAGAAGTCACGTTGACTACGTGTTTATTGAGCAATTAACTAGGGGAGTGTGCGCTGGAGACCTCTGGAGATTCGACCACTGGCTCGGCCCCTACTACATTAGGCTTGTGAGGCGTAGAGACAAGGACTCCTGGAGGAGGAGAGTACTCGTGCGTATTGCTAGCGGCGAGTACTGGAGTAGAGAGTTTAACTCTAGAGTCGAGGAGCACATTGATAGAGAGCTAAGTTTACTGTCTAGTAGTCTAGCCGTGTTTACTAAGAGTGTTGGGAAGAGCTACAAGATCGCGGTGGTTAGAGGCGACAATACTGTTGACAGTAGCTTCATAGCACCGTACATTATGGGGAGATACGGCGTCAACGTAGTAGTAGTAGCCTCGAGCGACGGTAAACTGAGCTTTAGGAGTAGAGAAGTAGCTATTAGAGACCTCGCGATTAGGCTTGGAGGTGGTGGGCACCCGTACGCAGCTGGGTCAAAAATTCGAATTCCGTGGTTTATTAGGCTACTCTCTAGACTACGCGGGAATCTACTCCTAGTATACGTGGCTAACCTGGTTTCACGGGAATTAGAGCGGCTGGGAGCAAATTCTGGGCAGTAGCGCTATTTCCCCGTCACTAGCCTTAAAGACTAGCGCCTTACCGCTCTTGTAGTAAACGCAGACGAGAGACGCCACTACGGAGTCTGCCTCGTGGCGTGTTAGTTCTCTCGGAGGGTTAAGCCCCAGTACTCCGAGTAGCTCTTGCACAGTACTACAACTACTAGAATAAACGCTACTACGCGGGTGAGTCTCAATAACCTCTATACCGTAGTTCTCAAAGATCTTGACGAGTCTCTGAGCCCTGAGAGTCAACTCAGACATTGCTCTCCAGGCCAGTGGCAAGACCCTGAAACCTGATCTTATTAGAGCGTAGTCCACTTCTCTCAGCCACCCCCTCTTGGGCGTGGATAGAGGGGAGTCTATAGCCACCGCAACGGGGCTGTACTTGACTATAGAGGCAACTATGTCCTCGTTAGAGTAGACTTCACTTGCATGTAGTAACTCGAATTTGAAGTCACTACTCGCCTTTACAACAGCTACTCCTGTAGGCCTGTGCGGCCTCGCCGCTAAGTCTACTCCCCCACACACTACCATTTAACGATTTCTCCCCTCTCATATCCGATTTGTCGAGCGTACTCTTCAATTAAGCTCTCAACTCTACTAATCCACGCTTTCAACTCGCGTGGTGTCTGAGGGTACTGCTCTGTGTAGAGCTCTGAGATCCTCTTCATGTAGCTCCTCACAACGCGTAGCTCGTTAAGTAAACTCGGTCTTCCGAGTAGCTTTATTAGAGATGAGAGAGAGTGTACTACTCTCTCGGCTAAGTCTCCTCGAGTACCGAGCTCGTATACGTCTCCTCCACTCACAATTTTATTTCTAATAATCCACTCATAGTCCTCGTTGCTGAGTTTCTGCATGTACATTCTAAGCACATCTAGCCTAGCCTGCTTCGCCCCGTAAGCCCTCATGTAGTCCACGTTAACCTGCCACAGCGAGTTCTCATCTACAACTCCAGACTCGAGAGCGCTGTTTAAGTGCTTAGAGGCTATTGCCGCTGAGAGCATTGACGACCCTATGCCTCCCCCGTGAACTGGGTTAACAGTGTAGGCTGCGTCTCCGATAACTACGAGGTTTCTCCAGACAAGCGTTGGTAGAGGTCTCCTCGTCGGTACTAATCCACCCCCAGCGTGGAGTACTCTGCCCTGAAATACCTGCTTAACGTACTTCTCGTAGTTTAAACGTGGATTATTACCACTACTCCACACAACGCCAAGCCCGGTGTTCACGATTAATCCGTCTTTACTCTTGGGGAAAACCCACCAATAGCCTCCAGGCGCTACTCTAGTGTCTAGTATTATAGCCGCGTAGTTAACGTCAAGCCACTCAACCGGCTTACTGAGCTCTACGACTTCTCTATACGCTAAGTTGAAGTCCGTTGTATAAGGCCTCTCGGATACAGGCCACTCGAGGGGTACTTTACTCCTTATCGCCGGCTTAGCGCCAGAGGCGTCAATAAAAGCCTTGGCCTCGATCTCTACAACTCTACCCCCTACTTCCCGGGCTCTTATAGACTCAACACCCCTCTCTCCAACTCTCACGTCTAGTAGACTGTGCCTATCTAAGAGCTTAACACCCAAGTCGAGTGCCTGCTTTAGTAGCCACTGACCAAACTTCAATCTGTTTACACTAACACCCTCACCTGGAACAATAACACTGTGTTTTAAACTGTGCGCGTAGACTACTACTCCGCTGTACTCGTGGTCTATAACGCTAGGAGGCACTTCTAGATTTAACTCCTTGAAGTGGTGTACTCCAATAGCGTCACCACACACTTTATTGCCTATTTCGCTCCCAGACTTACTCTCTACTAATATAACTCTCCACCCCATTGACCCGAGGATCGCGGCGCTGTACAGCCCGGCAACACCTGCGCCAACTATGGCAACATCTCCTCTAAGCCTCTCAACCACGCACTCCACCCTGTTACGAGTAGGAGTCAAATAGGTCTTCAAGGTAAATAAGCTGAGCTTAGAAGACTATTAGGGGAGGGTTTTCAACAGCATACCCTCAACTACTATGGGTGGGTTCTCAGCGAGGAGCCTGATAGCGCTGTCTAGCCTAGACTCACTATTACTGTATAGTGTCATGAGCGGGTCGTCTTTATTTACCCTATACCCTACTTTCACGTGTAGTTTTACACCAGCACCCTTATCGTGAGGCGCCCCGCACGCTCTAGCAATTAGCGTAATAGCGGCGTTATCTATGTGCGTAACCGCGCCCTCTAAGGGGGACTTAACAGTATAAGTGTACTTACCTAGTGGTATATCGCTAGGCTTGACCTCGGGATTGCCGCCTTGCGCCGCGATGATCTCCTTGAACTTCTCGTAGGCTCTCCCGCTTAGGAATAATTCGCGCGCAGCCCCCTCGCCGGCACCGGGTGGAGCCCTACCCCCTAGTTCTAGCAGTAGTCCTGCGAGTAGAATTGCCTTATCTACTAAGCTCTTACTACCCTTTCTCTCAATTAGTGTCGTTAAGGCTTCCCAGGCTTCGAGAGCGGGGCCCACGGTTGTCCCTATTGGCTGACCACCGTATGTTAGTGCGACTTTAATGGAGACGCCAAGCAATCCGGCTTGCCTCAGGAAGATAGAGGCTAGCTTCTCAGCTTCCACAGTAGATGCTACTTTAGCTCCTCTACCCACAGGTATGTCTATAACTAGCTTCTCCACGCTCATAGCGAGCTTCTTTGACAATATACTCGCAACCATTTGCTGCACTGGATCTATTGCAATTCTCCTCTCAATATTCACGAATATGTCATCAGCTGGAGCCATAAACAACTTACCACCCCACAGGAGTAGCCCCTTCACTTTTCTCGCAATACTCACAATCTCGTTCACGTCGAAGTCAACGCGAGCTAAGACCTCCATCGTGTCGGCTGTGCCAGCTGGACTAGTAATAGCTCTACTACTAGTTTTAGGTATGAGCAAGCCTGCTGAGGCGACTATTGGCACGGAGATCAGCGCGACTTTGCTATTACCTGGAACACCCCCAATACTGTGAATGTCGTGAGCAACTTCTTCAAACTTTACTTTCACACCGGTCTCAACCATGGCTCTAATTAAATATGATAGCTCCTCGTCACTCAGTGGATTATAGAGTTGGCTCAGCAGAAATGCAGCTATTTCAGCGTCGCCGTATACTCTGTCGACAACTTCTTTTAGAAATGCGTATAGCTCTCTCTCAGTTAACTTCTCGCCACTAATTCTCTTCTTTAAAACACTAAAGCTTGAAGGCAACCCCAGTGCCTTAACACCCACCAGGTCTCCTTCGCGTAAACCAAGCTCAACGGCGAGATTTCTCGAAATCAAGCACTCTCCGGGACTAGTCATAGTTAGTGAAGTAGCCACACTAGCTGAGCGGAACTTATCACCTACAGTTACGAGAACAGAGTCTCCATGAGTAATTCCCTGTTCTCTAGCATCACTCTCATGTATAATAATTAAGGGCTTATCGAAATTGGCATCTACAATTTTAACTCTATAAGTCCCCTTACTCGCAGTCATGAATACCCCGTGCTTGTGGCAAATACTCTTTCTCCTAAGAGTTATATAAACCTTTAGAGTAGTGACTCCACCACTAGGATTTAATCTTCTTTTTAAACTCCTCAATCCGCTTTAAGAACTCCTCTCTCTTAGTACTTGAAATCTCCTCTAAGCTCATGTTCTCTAGTATTGCTCTAGCGTAGTCCCTTATACTGGGGTCTATGTCTCTAAGTATGTTTTCAATAATCTCTCTCTTACTCTTAGAGGGCTTGTAGAGGGCCAAGTCACACCCCGTAGAATTCTCTGAGAAAACCCCTCTTATACTAGCCAATCGTGATCTCTACTACTCTTCCCCCACGCTTTTTAACAGCCCTTAACACCAAGTTCTCCACTGTTTTAACAATATATTCTAGTCTACTCTTCTCCTGCGCCTCAGCGTAGAGCCTGATTTTAGGCTCTGTCCCGCTCTTGCGGATGAGTACCCATGATCTATCCGAGTACTCGAATCTGTACCCATCTATACTCATTACTCTCAAAGGCTCTCCCAGCACTTGATTAAGCTCCTCGACAAGGTCCGTGTACACCGCGTCTCGTATTTCAATGGGCTCGAGTAAATAGCTCCTCCTATCCCAGGGGTAATCGGGTATTTTCTCCTCTTCGAGTATCCTAGTTAGGGGCTTGCCTCTCTCAATAATCTCCTTTACTACTATTCCAACTTGTAGTACGCCGTCAACCCACGGACCCCACTTAGTGTATATGAGCTTCCAGGGCTCACCAGCCATGACTACACTTGAAGCCCCAAGCTCCTTTACTCTCTCGTGTGTTTTACCTAGAGCATACCTCTCGACTTTACCACCACACTCCTCCACGACATCATCTAGCACAAAGCCAGTGTCAATACTGACAACCACGAGCCCTTTAGTGTCACTCAGTATTCTCTTAGCGAAAAAAGCCAGTACTCTGTCCTGCCTAATAAACCCCGCTACGGGGTCTAGGAAAGCCACTCTATCAGCGTCCCCGTCGTGAGCGATTACTAGCGCGGGATCCGCGGCCCTGTAGACAGGTAAGAGGCTCTCTAAGACGTCTTTTCTAGGCTCTGGAAGCCTAGTGGGGAAGAAGCCGTCGGGGTTACAGTTTAAGGTTACAGGTGTAGCTCCCAGCTCTCTAGCAATACTAGGCGTAACATCGTAAGAGGCCCCATTAGCGCAATCTACAACTACGCGTGGTCTCCACGCGGCTTTAGGCTTACCCAGAAACTCCAGGAGATCCTCAGTGTAGTTCTTTAAGACTACGCTCGAGGCCTCAAAAATCCCTGTGGAACTCCACTCTCTCAGCGAGGCCTCCGAGTAAACCATGCTTTCAATTCTCTCCTCCAGGTTCCTCGTGAACTCGTAGCCCTCTGGATCATAGAACTTAAAGCCATTGTACTCCGGTGGATTATGACTAGCAGTTACACTAACCCCAATGGCCTTTTCCGTTTTACCAGCATATCCAGCTACAGGTGTCGGAGCAACCCCTCCATAGTAAACGTCTACACCACTAGCGAGAAGCCCTGAGGAGAGTGATAAGGCTAAAACATGCCTCGTAACTCTAGTATCAGTCACTACGTAGGCTCTACGCGAGAGCATCAATTGCCCAACAGCTAACCCGATTCTATATGCTAGTACAGGGTCGAGTTGATCTGGGTAGCGTAGTCTAATACCAGCCGTGCCAAACAACTTCACGGGCACTAAACACCATAATAAGTAGTACACGTGTCTACGAAATATATTTACTAAGTACTCACAGATATCACAATGGGGATTTCTTTGAGAGTATACGTGGGTACTTCAGGCTGGCTTTACGACTGGAACGAGGGAGCTAGCTTAGACTGGTACGTAGAAGAGAGTGGTTTAAACTCCGTTGAGCTCAATGCCAGCTTCTACAGATTTCCCTTTAGAAACCAAGTTAGTAGCTGGGCTCGTAAAGGCCGTGAGCTCAGGTGGAGTATTAAAGTTCACAGGTCTATTACTCACACTCGGAGAATGAGCGAGAAGGCCCTTGAAATATGGGCTAAGTTCTATGATTTATTTAGAGTAATGGACGAGATAGTAGACTTCTACTTATTTCAGCTCCCACCAAACTTCACGTGTAAAGAAGAGAACCTTGAGAGAATAGAGCTATTCAACTCCACTACTAAACTCGGTAGTAGACTAGCAGTTGAGTTTAGACACCAGTCATGTTTTAACAGTAATATTGCAAATTGGGCTGAGAAGGCGGGTATAGTAGTAGTCTCCGTGGACGCGCCAATAGCCCACTGGATTACTAGTACACGGGGAGTAGTATACCTCAGAGTGCACGGGAGAGAAGCCTGGTACGGCTACGAGTACAGCGAGAGAGAGTTAGAAGAGATGGCGCGAGAAATAGCCGATTTAAAGCCTGAGAGAGTATACGTATTCTTCAACAATAATCACTGGATGCTGAGCAATGCGAGGTACATGAAGAGAGTCCTGGAGACTCTTAAATGAAAATTGAGCTCTACGAAATATACAGAGACATCTACGTTAAGCCTACGCGTGAAGCGAGTGAACTAGCTCTTGAACACGGATACTTACCCTACATGGTACAGAGGTATCTCGATATTCTGGGTGAGAAGGGGGCATTAGAGTTAATTAGGGCTTTTGAAAAGCCCGTGAAGCCGGTTGTGAGGACAAACACGCTTATAGTTGAAAGCTCTGAGCTTAAGATTAGGCTTGAGAACCTGGGGTTTAAACTGGAGGAAATACCCTGGGCGCCGGGGTCTTTCTGGGTTACTGAGAAGCCAAAGAGCCCGACACTAGGTGCTACTCACGAGTACTTAAAGGGTTACTACTACGTTCACAGAGACGCTAGTGGTCTCCTACCCGTACTTCTACTACTACACGAATACAGCGGTGACGTCTTAGACACCTGTGCCGCACCTGGCGGTAAAGCCACCTACATGGCACAAATACTGAGGAAGAGTGGCAGTGGAGTCGTGTATGCAAATGACCTCGTACTCTACAGGCTTAAAGCCCTCATAGGACACGCTATGAGAATGAGACTCGACAACATTATAGTACTGTGGAGTGACGCGAGGATCTTGAATAAGAGACTTAAAAAGAGATTTCACAGAATACTCTTAGATGCACCGTGTAGTGGAGAGGGTAGAATATCCGTAGACCCCACTAGGAAACACAAGACCAGTATACTTGACCTCGCTATACTAATTAAGCGCGAAATAGAGCTCTTAGCTAGCCTAGTAGACCTCTTAGAGCCTGGTGGTGTTCTAGCCTATGTAACATGTAGTATTGCACCAGAGGAAAACGAGTACGTAGTTAACTACGTTACTAGAGCTAGAAGAGACCTCGTAGTAATAGACCCTCCCACGAGGCTACTCGACTACTCGAAAGGCGTAGTGGAGTACCGTAATTTAAAGTTCAACGAGGATTTAGAGAAGTGTATTAGACTATGGCCTCACATACACGGCCTCTTTGGGTACACTATATGCCTGCTGTCAAGAAGAGAGTAGAGTTCAAAACAGGTAAAACTCCGCGGAGACTAGTAGAGGGATTAAAGCACACAGTATCAGCTCTATACGGTGTTAACCCGGACAAGTACATTCCCGAAAACACGAGACTTACCTGTATAGACAGGCTGTGTATAATACACAGTGAAGAGGCGTGTGCAAGTCAACTTAGACTCGCAGGTATTAGAGTCCTATATGAGGGAGGCTGGCTCGGAGTTTACACTAGAAACCACGTTTTACCCTCCACAGTGCTAGCAAATAGTATTACTAGAGAGCGCGGCCCGAGCTCAGCTATTATTGTAAGCGAGCAGGCTGTAAAGTCCTTCCTATACGGAAACGACATTTTACCTAAAAGCGTAATTAAAATATACCCGTCTACTATAGGTGTCTACACTGTAATTGATCAATTAGACCAAGAGGTAATAGGGTTCGCGAAGTGGAGTAAGCGTAAAAACGTGTATGTTAATTTGTACGATATAGGCTTCTTTTTGAGAACTCTAGGGTAGCTCGACGAGTCCCTCTCTGGGCACGACTCCCCTCAGTAGAGCCCTCATAATACCAGGAGCCAGTACGAGCACACCGCTCTGAGAGAGCACTCTACTGTACAGGTCTCTTACAGTACTAGCTATTGTGGAAGAGCACTCACTTAGTACTCTACTCGTGTAGTGTACTCCCGTAAACCCCTCTTCTAGGAGAGCCCGCTCCACTATGTGCTTACTCTGCTCTCCAGTAATCTGCGCCTTACTAGCCAGGTCTACTAGTCTACTTAATTCATCGCTACTCTGAACTTGAACTTCTAGTTGTCTTAAACAACTCGCCACTCTACTCAGTGATTCCTGGTACAGTGAGTACTCTGCTTTACTTATACTTGGTGTTCTCAGCTTCTTTACTACTTCGGCTTCTCTACTAATCATTACGAGGAGAGCCGCTGTGTTAACTGCTTTTTCTAGATTGTACTTAAAGTCAACTAGTAGCGCTTCTAGTAGATTAGTGAGTAATTTAGTGTCCACGTCGCAGTCAACTATATAGATGTGTACTTCCACGTCAAAGTGGGATCTGAGGTCTTTAAGTCTCTTCGCGCAGTCTAAGTACTTGCTGAAAATACTACCGGTTAGCTCGTATAGGTAAAAGAAAAGAGCAGCTACACGAATAGGCGTTCTCTTACTCACCGAGATCTCTACACTCGTGATTCTAGATCTAGCCTTAACTACTAAGCCGTCTACGGTTACTACTATGTCTCCAAGTGGACTAGACAGGACTAGTTCTAGTAGTTGCTTTACCTCTCCTCGCAAAATACAACCTCACTACAGTCTACTCTCTCAACGACTACTTTTTCAAGCTGTAACTTAAAGAGCTTGGAATTCCACTGCATGAAGCTACCTCTAAACCCCGTTTTCAGCGAGCCCGCGGCTAATCCGTATACTAGTGAGTACCCTGGGTCTTTAGACTCGATGTACTTAGCGTTAAATAGCGCGTCAAAGGCGTCTCCAGCGCCAGTTGTATCTACCGGCCTCTTAATTGGCTCAGCGTAGCCGCTGTAACACGCTCCCTGAGTAAGTACTACTGCACCTTTACTACCACGCTTAACTACGAGAATACTTAAGCCGTGTTTAAACATTTTACTTGCATCTAGTGCTTTAAAGTGAGTACAGAGGTTTTGCTCGTTGAGAAACAGTGTGTGCACGTGTCTAAGTGCCTGGAGAAGCCTCTCAGTACTCCACTCTTCAACGTAGCCTCCCGGGTCTAGTGTAGTTACAACACCCTCTCTACTCGCGAGTTCTAAAAGGCTAAACGCCACGCTGGGTTTAACGCTCGCTACGTGAAATACGTGAGTGTCTTTAAGCACACAACGGTCTATGTCGCCTGGGCTCAGATCCTCGTTTACACCTGGGTGCTTAATCATCGTCCTCTCACCGCTCTTATCAACTATTACTAGGACTACTCCAGGTGGGCCCTCAACTAGCTTTACGTACTCTGTTTCAACACCATACTGCTTTACCTCCTCGAGAACGAGGCGAGTAAGCTCGTGCGTTGAGGCCCTAGCTACGAGTAGCGCTCTGTGACCATACTGTGAAACTGTCACAGCGTAGTTTAGCGCAGCACCCCCGGGTCGTAATTGGAGGTCACGGGCGAAAATAGTCTCTCCTATTCTAGGTAGTGTCTCCGTGTAGACAGCTATATCGACGTTTAAATTGCCGACTGCTACGTGAATATACGTTATCTACTTCACCTCTTAGTAGACTTAACTATGTCTACAGTAATGTACTTCTTACTCCTCTTCTCTTTTTCACTATCCCACTCACTGAGAATCCTAACGGCCTCATTAGCTACTCTAATAGCGTCTTCTACTCCAACACCCGGCTTAAACTCGTCTGTCTCTCTATTAGCAATAGCCGCGCAGACGGCTCCAGCTCTAAGCCCGTAGATACTAGACAACACGAATATAACTGACGCTTCCATTTCGAAATTTAACACGTTCATGCTTTTCAAGTAGTCAACTAGGCCTCTCTGAAATGGAGGTAAGTAGTCCCTGAAACCAGGTCTCTCCTGCCCAACATAGAAACTGTCACTACTAGCTGTTAACCCAACGTGGTAGTTCACGCCGAGGGACTCAGCGGCCTCTATTAGTGCGAGTACGACCTCGAAGCTCGCTACTGCCGGGTACTCTGGTATCGCGTAGTGTCTACTAGTTCCCTCTAGCCTCACAGCACCAGTAGAGATCACTATGTCCCCCAGCTTAATCTCTCTTCTCAGCGCGCCCGTAGTGCCGACTCTTATAAACGTGTCAGCACCACACCTAGCAAGCTCCTCTATAGCTATAGCCGTAGACGGCGCGCCGATACCTGTACTAGTCGCTGATATAAAGACCCCCTTGTAGTATCCACCATAAGTCACAAACTCCCTGTGCGTAGCAACATGCCATGCCTTATCCCAGTACTTCGCTATAACGGGGACTCTCTCGGGGTCTCCTGGTAGGAGTACGTAGCGGCTTACATCCCCCCTCTTGATCATCAGGTGGTACTGTAAGCCCTCACCTAGCTCGACACGTCTAGCTGAGGGTGAAGACAACTAGAAGCCACCATTTAGCTTAGATCTATGTGAAATCTAGAGTATATATACTTCGGCCTCGAGTTTATTAAGGTCTAAAACCGCGTAGGAGGACTTACCAGTTATGTAGCCACAGACCTCTCCTGGATTTAAAATAAGCTTCTCTCCCATCCTCCTCAAGTCTACATTGTGGGTGTGACCGTAGAGGACAACATCTACGTCGAGGCTAGTAGTCCACGCGTTAACAAGCCTAGTTGTCTCCTCAATACCGCCGTAACCGTGAACTAGTAGGATTTTTCTCCCACCTACATTAATAATTGACGGCTCAATTTTAAGGGTCCAGTTATACTGTGTAAATAGCCTTAGTAACTGGTAGACATCCCCGTCGTTATTCCCCTTAATTCCTATAACGGGGATATCTCCTAGTAACTCTTTCATTAACTTGACTGTAAAGGGGCTAATGAAGTCTCCTAGGTGAAATACTAGTTGAACCCCGCGAGACACTACTTCTCTTAAAGCCCTTTTGAGTAATTCTAAATTATCGTGGCTATCACTAATTACGCCGACCAGCAAGTATATGTCCTCGAGACCCTTATGAGTGAAATTACACCTTTATACCTAGTGCTCCCTTCTCAGATTTCTTTAATCTTACCTCTAAGACGCCGTTCTTGTACGTGGTCTTTACTGAAGAGGGATCTACTCTAGCTGGTAAGTCTACTTCCTTGTAGTATCTCCTGTCGCTGTCAGTGCCACTTATTATGAGTGTTTTACCATCCTCGGCTACTTTGACATTTATTTTATCTTTCTCTACTCCCGGCATTTCCGCTACAACTACTATCTCGTCGTCTCTCTCGAAGACGTCTACTAGTGGCTCACGCTCTTCTACAATAGCCGCTCTCTCACCTCTCCTCCTGGGGACATTTCCGAATTCCCTTATAATTGGCCTTCCATCGGGTCCAATAGTTATGCTGAATCCATAGACGTATGTCCTAGCCCCCTTTCTCTCCAGCTCTCTAGTCATGTCTCTTAAGTCCTCTGGTGTAAATGTCTCCATTTTTCTCATTAACTCCCTAATGAACCTCTCCATTTCCTCGAACATTTTGTTTATTTCCTCGAAGCCGGGGAAGTCATCCCAGATTCTTCTTCTACGCCTCCACCACTCATCGCTCACAAGACACACCTCTACTATCTATAACTCTCTTTTTAGTTAATCCTTAAAATACGCATTTCTACTTTCATGGTAATAGAGGTGACTTATCGCGGTGAAAGTATACTACGAAGTGCTTAAACTAAATACTACTAGTAGATTTCAACTCCTAGATATAACAGGCGATGTTGAGAATACTGTGAAGAGGTCAAGTATCCGTAATGGTATAGTAGTAGTCCACGCACCTCACGCTACTGCCAGTATTATTGTTAATGAGCACGAGCCCGGTTTACTAGAGGACATATTGGAGAAAGTTAAGGAGTTTACTGAGCCTGGGAGCTCAAAGTGGAGGCATAATAGAATCGATGATAACGCTCACGCACACATAGGCTCTGCGCTATTTGGCTCAACTAGGATTTTCCCCGTGGTAAACGGCAGAGTTGTGAGGGGTACTTGGCAAAACATATTCTTCCTGGAAATGGACGGGCCGCGCTCAGTGAGAGAAATTACTGTTCTAGTTATGGGTGAGTAGCTTGAGACTGTACATTGCCAGTGAAGAGGATATTCTTGGCGGCTTAGTAACAGACGTGTACTTCACGAGAACACGTGAAATACTGAGAGCAAAGAACATTAAGAAGAAAGTCCGCATGGAGTTTCACGTAGTTAAACTCCCGAGAAATTACGAGTGGGCTGTATTTGCGGGCCTCGAAGAGGCACTCTACCTGCTGAGAGATAGGCCCGTAACAGTCTACGCCATGCCCGAGGGCACGCTCTTTAAGCCCGGAGAGCCCCTCATGATTATTGAGGGGTATTACGACGACTTCGCTGTCTACGAGACCCCCCTGCTGGGTATTCTGAGACACTACTCGAGCGTGGCGACTAAGGCTGCTCGCTTAAAGAGGCTCGCTATGAATAAGACTCTCCTCTTCTTCGGTCTTAGAGCTGTTCACCCAGCTATTGCGCCAATGATGGATCGAGCGGCATATATTGGGGGGGTAGACGCTGTGTCGGGCGTAGCTAGCTGGAAGTACCTAGGTCTAAAACCTCAGGGTACAATGCCACACGCTCTCATACTGGTGTTTGGGGATCAGGTTAAAGCCTGGAAGGCGTTTGACGAGGTTGTAGAGCCGAGTGTGCCGAGAATAATGCTAGTGGATACACTATACGATGAGAGAGTAGAGGCACTAATGGCCGCTGAGCTACTTGGTGATAGACTACACGGTGTGAGGCTCGACACTCCTAGTAGCAGGAGGGGTAATATGCGCCTAATAGTCGAGGAGGTCCGCTGGACACTCGATATTCACGGCTATAAAAACGTTAAAATAGTTGTGAGCGGGGGAGTTGACGAGAGAGAAATCATAGAACTCAGAGATATAGTCGACGCCTTCGGTGTAGGGACGAGTATAGCTATGCCGTTAAGCGTTGATATTAGTGCTGACATAGTAGAGGTCTTCGAGAACGGCGCGTGGAAGCCGCTAACTAAGAGAGGTAAACTCCCCGGAGCTAAGCAGGTGTACAGGAGGAGGCCTGGTTTAAATGACGTGATCACACTACTAGATAGACCGGGCGAAGTACCCGAGGGCTATACTCCTCTACTTAGAAAGTACATAGATAACGGTAAACTAGTCGAGGAACTGCCAGATATTAATACTATTAGAAACTACGTTCTTGAACAGTTGAGAGAAGTACCAGAGCCGAGAGTAGAGTAGAAGTGACACTCAACTCGGAGTATCGTAAACCACTAGATCACTACTACTTCGAGCTCGTAGACGGATCTATAGGAGTAGTTACAGGTAATACGCACTTTCAGAGCGGGCTTATAGGCTACGTCAAGTACAGGCCTACACTACGCTTAACACCGTGGCGTAGACGAGGAGTTTTCTACGAGAGGGTAGTAAAATACTACACTGCTAGAGAAGTGTACAGTTACACAGAGTGGCGTGTTTACACACCGTTTTTCAACGCCTCAGTGCCCTTCATACCTCTAAGTGCAGTGAAAAGACTATACTACCCAATAGAACGCGCTAGGGAACTATACTCGAGAGTGAGTGACAGCCTCGAGAAACTATCACTGAGTTTTATTAGTACTATAAGCTCAAATACAGGTATTTTAGTGGGTATAACTGGCTCACTATTACCCTGTATTCACAACGTGGAGATCAGTGACATCGACGTCGTGGTCTACGGCACTAGGGAGTCCATGAGAGTTGTTGAGTTTATTGAATCTAATAGAGAGCTCTTTAAGCCGTTCTCAGAGAGTAGGCTGCACACTTGGAGTGAAAATCTCGCTAAGATCACGGGGTTAATGCCGAGAGACGTCGCTAAATTCTACAGGAATTGGCGTAGAGGCGTCTACGAGGGCAGAGAGTACTCTGTAGTGTACAACGACGGCGTCTACAGGGAGGTAACACTACTCCCCAGCTTTAAAACCCTAGGTTTAGTTAACCTTGAAGTCGAAATTAGCGGGGGAGTGGAGGCCCTCAACTACCCCTCTACGGGGAGAATTCTAAGGTACAAGGTAACCGAGTCCTCCTCTACTATTATACCACATGACATTACAAGAGTAGTTAGCTATGAGGCCCTGTACACTACGGGACTCTACGAGGGAGGCTTATTTGAGGTTAAAGGGCTACTACAGTGTAGTGATGTTATAGGTGAGTGTAGAGTTTTAATCGGAGTCCTCGAGCACCAGGGCTATATGAGGTACTTAGAGTAGTGAGATTAATTGTCGTCTACGACTTAATGGGTTATAAGAGTCTCTCTAGAATTCTCTGCTTTACTGCTAAGTATATTAGAGCTAGTGGAATTGTCCTCCTCGGTAACACCGCGTCTCCTACTATAGTTGAGTGGCTAAGCTCTAATTGTAGACTGCGCACTCTGGGCGTTCTCGGAGAGTGCGACTCACCGGCTCTAGCTGTAGCTTTAAGTAGGAGTGGTGAGCTACTAGAGTGTAAATACACAGAGTACGGAGGCCTATCTCTAATAGGTGTGGGGTTATCGGGTTGTCATGATCTCCCTGAGAGGAGTGTAGACGTAGTTTTCACGAGTCAACCAGGCTTTCAGTACACGTGTTGCCACTCAGGCTGGGACTGGGTAGACCGTGTTATTGAGCGCGTTAAGCCAAAACTAGTTATTATAGGTGGCTGTGAGAGACCGTGCCTTAATTTAAATAAGCGTATTTTCTCCCCAGGTACCGTGAGGCTAGGTTTTATAGGCGTGGTGGAGTACACGGAGGACACTGGTCTCTCTCAGCGTTACTACAATATCGAGGAGATTCTATTTAACCTGCTAAGGAGACAACCCGGGAATTTTGTTTAAAATGTCTTTTAGTCTTATAAACCACTGGAGCTCCACGTGGAGGGTTTAAATGAGCGTGCTTAAAGCCCTATTAGAGCCGAGGAGTATCGCGGTAGTAGGTGCTAGTAGAAGCCCGGGTAAAATAGGCTATACGATACTACGAAATATTATTGAGTATGGTTTTAAAGGAGAATTATACCCTGTAAACCCCAATGCAACAGAGATCCTCGGATACCGGGCATACCCGTCTATTACCGCTATTCCAGGCGAAGTCGACGTCGCAGTAGTAGTTATACCAGCACCAGAAACCCCTAAGGTAATTGAAGAGTGCGGTAAGAAGGGGGTTAAAATAGCCGTTGTCATATCTTCAGGCTTCTCCGAGGTGGGGAACACAGAGCTGGAAGAGCGCATTGTTAAAATAGCCAGAGAGTATGGTGTGAGAATACTAGGACCAAACATCTTCGGCTACGCTTACACACCGCGAAACATAAACGCCACGTTCGGCCCACTCGAAGTAGCTAAAGGCAATATAGCCTTCATCACTCAGAGCGGGGCACTTGGAATAGCGCTAATGGGGTGGACAATAATGAACGAAATAGGCCTCTCAGGCCTCTTTAGTATTGGCAACATGGCGGATATAGATGTCGTTGAGCTCTCAGAGCTACTAGCAGATGATCCCAGTACGCGAGTTATAACAGTATACCTAGAGGGCTTAAAGCCGGGTCGGGGCAGAGAGTTCATTGAGAGAATGTCTCGTGTAACTCTCAGAAAGCCCGTCGTAGTCATAAAGGCCGGTGTAACAAAGAGAGGAATGAAAGCCGTCGCCAGCCACACCGGGAGCTTAGCAGGTAGTGACGCACTATACGAAGCCGCGTTTAAACAAGCAGGTATTATTAGAGCGCGCACAATAACAGAGCTCTTTAATATCGCCAGGGCTTTTGCGCAACAACCAATACCCAGAGGCGTAAACACCGTTGTAATTACGAATGGGGGAGGCGCGGGTGTCTTAGCTACAGACGCCGCTGAGCTAAATAACGTTCCACTACTCGAGCCCAGTCAGCAACTAGTAGAAAAGTTCAAGGAGACAATGCCGTGGTTTGGTAGCCCCAAGAACCCTGTTGACTTAACTGGGCAGGCAGTAGTGGATAACTACATTAAGGCTTTAAAAGTAGCCGTGGAGTCGCCGGAGGTAGACAACATCGTGATCTTGTACTGTAGAACAGCTATTCTAGACCCGAGAGACCTCGCTAAAGCCATTGCCGAGTTTTACCGCGAAAACAACGTGTCAAAGACTACTGTAATAGCGTTTATAGGCGGAGTAGAAGTCTACGAGGCGATAAGGTACCTGAACAGGAGTAGTATACCGGCATACCCAACACCTGAGGAGGCTGTAGCAGCACTCGGTAAAATGCTGTGGTATAAGAAGTACCTTGAATCCCGCTTAAAAAAGCAGGAAGTAGAAGCTGTTAGATTAGCTTTGCACCCGGCTTGACATCCGACGCTGTGGTCACTAGTACAGGAGGATCTGTGTCGGTAGCTAGGAGCATTCCCTGACTCTCTATACTCATGATTTTCTTGGGCTTTAAGTTAACTACGACAACTATGTACTTGCCCACAAAGTACTCGGGATTATACCACTTGCCTAGTCCAGCAATGATCTGCCTCTCACCAAGCTCTCCGAGGTCAACTATGAGCTTAATGAGCTTCTCTGTTCCCTTAACTCTCTCAGCGCTTTTAACTAAGCCGATTCTCAAGTCTATTTTCTTAAATTCCTCTATATCTATGAGCTCACTCACAGAGTTTCACCTCAGTCACAATTACTCAGTGATGACTAGTACTAGTTAATAAACTACAAGCAGTACTAAACTAAGTCCTTAAAAACTCCCTACATAAGTCTCCACAGATCTCGTAGAAGACCTCTATTGGTTTGCGCGTAGCGATCTCTACTCTTCTACTACTGAGTTCTCTCTCAACTTCTAAATCAGGGTTTTCTGGTAAACTATTCTCGAAGACCTCGTAAAGCCTCTGGAGTCTCTGTTTACCCTCAATAAGGGCTTTGTTAAATATGTTTAAAACCTCTTCGATATCGCGCTGTGAAACAATGCTTAATTCGCGTGTTTTAATCATTTGAGTCATGTAGATGCCTGTAACTAGCTCTACGAAAACCCCCCTCGTTGAACTAGTATGTATTATTCCACTGTGTTTAAAACCAGCAGTTCTCGCCTTCTTTAAGAGGCCTACGGCTTTTTTGATACTCGTAGTTGAGAAGTGTAATATAGGTCCTGTGACTACTAGCCAGTAGCTCTTGTGGGGAGCGGTTCTGTACATAAAGTCCACATCGCTCAAAGTAGCAGGCGTGTGTGACTTAAATACTACGCTCGCCTCTTCTCTAATCCACGGCACAACGCCGTCTACGACCACGATTCTACCACTACAACTACTAGTAGTGTAGATGTCTCTATCCCTGTTGAGGAGGGCTATTAGGGGAATTAAGTCCCTGTCTAAGTACCCTATCTCATAATCCTCCCACACTCTGCGCCAAAAGTACTTTTTCCGGAGACTCCACTTCTCATAGTTAATGCGCATATCTCAATATCCCGAGTTAAAAGCATAGTGAAGAGAGCTCTTTAACTAAAGTAGTAATCACTTCTATACTGAGTATTGAGTTTTATAGGTCGCCTGGAGAGCACCATGATTGGGCTCGCGTATAGCACAATGGACCCAGCTGGAAGTGGCGTAGTAAATTACATTGCAAGTAGAATTAAACTAGACAGGAGCTCAGCGTGCAAACACTCTGTTGAGTGCTATGAAGCGAAAAACGCTGTTCTCGCAGGTTTCAGCGAGGACGTATTACACTTCGATTTCCTAGATGATACTATGCCCGTTAATGTAGAGTTCTATATTATTATATCGAGACACTCCAGCGAAGCCGGTGTTAAAAGCTACACTGTTCACGCCACAGGCAATTTCTCAGGGGAAGCCCTATATGGTGGTCGCCCAAGAGAACTTGGCATATCCCACCCCACTGTGGCGTTTAGATTACTGAGAGGCCTCAAGAGCTCTGCTACGAGGCTTGGTCGATCAGAGTATGAGGTTAGCTACGAGGCTACTCACCACGGCCCTACTAGTCTCAGTAAACCACTGGTTTTCATAGAGATAGGAAGTAGCAATACCGAGTGGAGCGATCCAGTTAACCACGTGGTCATCGGCGATACTTTACTTGAATTCCTGGAAGAGTACCCCACTCTACCCGAGTGCGTAGTCTCGGCGGGGATTGGCGGTGGACACTACCCTAGAAAGTTCACTGATCTCGCATTAAGTGAGAGTGTGTGCTTTGGACATATATTACCCAAGTACGCGCTGACGTACCTGGACTTTGAAATACTAGACATGATGACCTCCAGATCAGCGGTTGCTCCCACGCAGATCATCGTGGAGAAGAAGAGCACTAGGCGTGAACACAGAGAGCTCGTAGAGGAGTACGCTAAGAGGAGAAAACTAGTACTTAAATACGTCTAATACTTAGCTCAGAATTATCTTTCGATCAGTAAACATGGTCTTCGTTAACTTAGACCACGCTACTCGCAGTGTTAACTCAGCTGTTTGTGGAGAGGCTTTGAGTGAGAGTACTTCTTCAACTATTCTACCCGGCTCGTAGTTTGAGCCATCATACCTGTACATTCCGAGTAGAGTACCTCTGTCAAATACACTAATAATTACTCTATCTGGTTTAGACTCGCCGGTGTTAACTATTCTCACTTTAACTCTGACTTCCGATCCCTGTCTAGATGCCTCAATGCTCTCTAGGTCTAGGTGGGGAGTCTTCAAGTTAGTACTATAAACAGTAAAGCTAGAGAGAACTAAGTAGCCTTGCTGGTTTTCGCTTACTTGAGGTGAGACTTTGATAAAACTAGTGGAATTGCTCACTGTAAATACGCGCTCTTCTACTTGACCTTGTAATAGAGTAACGAGTTCTGACCAGCTTCCAGATGATATGAGTACTCTACTCGCTCTAGGAGTGTACATTATTAACTTAGCGTGCGCGTCGGCTCCCGAGAGCTGATCTATACTGTGTGAGTACTCGTCACCCCTTTCTAGTAGGAGAAGCCCTGTAAAGTGACTATATGTGGATGTAGCCTCGTAGTCTTCGTATATAGCATTGAGTAATATACCTTTAAGACTTAGAGGGTTTCCCCCCTCGTGTCTAATTGCCACATTAACCCACTCTCTACTAGTAGCCTCATCTGTATTTAGTAACTCTGTGATATCATAGACGAATTTACAGAGATACTTGTTATGATCAGGTAGCTCTAATGTGTAAGGAGGCTTAAACTCACGTGTTATATTTACACCGTTAAGTTTAAGCTTCCAGTCTACATGTGTACTCGTAGTTTCAACTAGGACTTCTAGAACACTGTGAGAGACCCTCCTAGCTCTCCTATTGTGGAGATTTAATGTAATAGTTGCCTTAGAATTATAACTCCCTAATATCTCACTTAGAGGTTTCCACAGAGAAAGCACATCACCCTGTGCTCTTATCGACACCCCCTTATTGAGTCTCCCCTTCAATTTTCACAGCCTACGACAAGTTAATTTAGACTACAAATTAATCTCTTGTGATTTACCTACTTTGAGTTTATTAGTTTTGATGGAGGTTATTAGTTAGCGACTAGTCTTAGCGTCTCAACCAGCTCCTTAGCTCGAATAAGGGTTTCGCATGTACCCGCAATTCTTATAATCCAACTGTGAAGTAGCCGAAAACCATGTCAAGTCTAGGAAGACGCGGGGCAAAACAGCTACAGCCTGCGATCGATCTTTAATTAGTTGTAAGTAGCTGTGATCTATTGACTTTTTATTGGCTTCTTTGCGTGCTTTTTACTTATTAATGGTGAGTTTTGGAGTTTAAATTGATGTTTTCAATGCAGACACGGGGTTCTCGAGTTACGTGAAGTCCTAATAGCCAGGGCAATTATGCGGTGAAAACCGGTGCAGAGCCTGAAAAACCACGAGGCAAAAAAGCAAAGTACTTGGAACTATTCACAGATGATCGCCTCGGAGAGACCCAAATAGAAATTACTACTGAAGGAAATACTTCTGGTTCAATCAAATAGTAGTACATGCAGAGAACTCTAAATTACCGCTAAGTGCTTAGTGAAGATATTGACTAATTTATCTATAATAAGGTAACTGATCACCATGGCTAAGAAGATTACTGAGAAAGACCCCATAATCTCTGTGCTCGAGGGAGGTGGGCGCTGAGGAGGTAGCCCTAGCTCGGGATGGTCGTTTACTGGTAGTTGTTTTACAGGATTAGATAGATGTATATTTACCTGCGAGCAGTTTACTGGTTTGGGGGTATAGAAGACCCTCCCACCCATTATCACATAATATTTTAAGGTAATGTCACTGTTCACTTCTAGTTCCAGAGGAATGGGCCCTATTTGTATGAAACACCTTGTAAAATTACTAAAAGACACCGTTATAGTGCTTCCCACAGTACTTATATCAGGGATGATGCTATTTGCTGGGTATAGGACTATGACTGATATTGGAGGGTACGTCGTGTTTCCTTGAAACTCAAATTGACTTACGGATCTCGCTAAGTAATCCGCGATTGTACTAAAAGAGGAACGATCTAGTTTAATATACGCGTAATATGTATATTTTTTATTTTCAAGTGAATTAGAGTATACAGTTGTCTCCGAGTAGAGTAGCGGAATCCCGGATAGCGGTTCATAGTTTAGGATTTTTACAGTTAAATTTGTCGTTTCACCTGTCTCTACACTGGTTTCTAATATGCTTTGTGCAATATCTATGTCGAGTCTTAATAGACCTTTAAAGTAAAGCTCTTCGGGTGTTCTCTCAATTGTTATATTACCACGATTGAAAGTAATGAGTAACGGTAAGGCTTGAAATGAGTGATCTTTAGTATTACACGCGTTTTCCACGTTTATAGTTGACTTCTCGATATTCTTAATACTCTGTATAAAATCACTGGGAATTTCACTACTTGGTGCTACTGAAACTCTCTCAATATTTAACGCGAGATCGCAGCCTTCTACTTCTAAGTACGTGTTTAGCGTTATATTAACATATACTGTGTAGTCTACTATAATTGTTATAGAGTTTATGATTTGCGGGTTTAGTCCCAGAATTTCTTCTATAAGGGACCCCTCAACTGTTAATACGACTTCGGCTTCGTAGATCAGATTCAACGCGATGTTGCCCTGTTCATTTAACTCACTAGTACTCCCAATAATACTTATACACTGTATTAGCATCATAAATACAAGCAGTAATAGCAGAGTTATTTGAGACAACCTTAAGGGCATTAAAACACCGCGTTTTAGTCTGTAAGTCATTAGATTAAACCAGGTATTTAACTCTTAATTTTAGAAGCAACCACGCAGCGTTTAAAATTCAGTTTTAAAGTCCCGGGACTATATAAGTAGTAAGGTTAATAGTAAATAACCTGGTGCTTACTTTGAGCCGAGGTAATAGTAGTAAAGTCGAGATTAAACACACTAGTCAGGTTATATATGCTGTTTTAAGTGATAAAAGTAAGGCTTTTTTAAAGTACGAGGTTGAAAACGGAGTCATGAAGCTAATAGAGACGTATACTCCTCCTCAACACAGAGGTAAAGGTCTGGCTTCTGAACTGGTTAAATACGCAATTAACCTCGCACAATTTAATAACTGGCTAATAGAGCCTATTTGTAGTTACACAGTGCATTTCTTTATGAAGAACCCCGAGTACAGGTTTATACTCACAGAGAAATACAAAAATTTGAGTGAAGCGGAGTGGAAAGAGCTACTTGAAGAGGCTAAGAGGCGTGAAAACACAAAGAACTAAGGATTAATCATGAAGCTGAAAATAAAGTTCTTACTGTGGCTCTCAGACAAGGCTGGAGCAGGGTTCGAGGAGTTAAACTTCGAAGGGAGAGACTCTATTACACTACGTGAACTCCTAGTAGAGCTGAGTAAACTCAAGCCCAAACTAGGAAGCGTCATCGAGAACATGCTCGTTGGAGCGTCAGAAATAATTATTCTCGTGAACTCTAAGACGCCTCGAAGCTTAGAAACACCTCTCAGAGATGGAGATGAAGTAGTATTCATGCCCCCGGTATCCGGAGGTTGAGCATTAAAAACCCACTCTTTAACTATAATTAGTGGAGAAGCCGCCGTAGCTCAGCCCGGTAGAGCGCCGGCCTTGTAAGCAGGGTTTACTAAGAGGCCCGTTGAGAGAGCCGGTGGTCGCGGGTTCAAATCCCGCCGGCGGCTTGATCTTAACTACCACGGTTGTCCTGACCCTCCCTCCTAGCTCTTTCTAGTCTCCTTAATACATACTTGTAGACGGCTAGTGGGTTTTTTCCGCCTTTACACTGTTCTTGAACGGGGCACAGCCCAGATGCTCTCATTTTCTCGCAGCTATATGGCAAGTACTTCTTTTTCCCTCCGCGAAGACCAAGTATGTGCTCGACTTGATATCTCGCAATCTTCTCGTTAAAGTCTGTTGTTGATTTAAAGTAATCGAGGACCTCTTCAGCGTCTAGACCTATACTCCCGAGGAAAGCTGCCAAGTTGAATCTTTCAACGTGGCTTGGATTACCGCCGGATCTAATCGTGTCAACTATTCTCTTCATGCATGGTGGGAAAAGCTCCTCGTCAACTAGTAGCTCTCCCCTCTCTAGCCCTGTACTCCTATCCTCTTTGGGGGCTTCTTCTCGCTTAGATCTCGCGTACTGATCTCTTCTAGCTTCTGACAGCGTTTTTTCAATCTCAGCTAAGAGCACTTTAAAATCCTCACTATCTAATGGTGGAGTAGCTTCTTCTATTTTCTCGAGAACTCTGTTAAATACTGTCTCTTCTAGTATTCTCTGAAAAGTCCTGCGATCTAAGAACACGTAGCCATTACTTACGATATTGTTAACTAGACTGTAGGTTTGATCGTGTATAAGCCTCCTAGACACTACTCTGAGGTAACTAGTCACTGTAATAGCAAACTCGCATGGAGTGAACTCAACCTCTCTACTCTTAGAGACGAGTAGTAGTTTTGGTATATTTGGTTCCCCAGTGAAAATAGAGACGTCTAATCCCAGCTTTCTCCCCAGTATCACGAGTTTCTCGGGGCTCTCGCGGTCTAAACTACGAGAGGCGTGTTTAGAGTAAACTAAGGCTATTCTGTTCTGGAACCACTTGTCTCCAGTGGCTTTAGCTAAGTCTAAAACCGCGTAGTAGAGTAAAACGCACTCCTCAATACTAGAGCAGGAGTCCTCAGAGAGCTCAGCTCTCTCTACAATACTTCTCACAAGGTTAATTAGCCTTTCACGTAAACCACTATCTCGGAGAACAATGACAACAGGCCTCTCCACACCTAGACGCGGTAATTCCCCGGGCGAGAGAATAAACGGGTACTTAGTATAGTCTATATACTGAGCCAACCAAAACCCCTCGGAGTGATCGAGCCCTCTTCACCGTGATCCGACGATGGCATATTCCTCATTGAGCAATCATCTCTACTGTACCATGAGGGGTGTGGAGTTGTCAGCGCTTTGGCCCCACATCACGCATTCAGTGCTCTCTCGAGGTCCCCCCACATCATCTAGTAGTATTTTTACTTAGAGTTGCTTAAAAACAGCGTACCCTAATTTAAAAGCTCAAATTCTATTTTCTCATAGCCACTAGTTTGAAAGCCGGCCTTGACATCGAAGACTAGAACTCTACACTTATTAAGGATCCTGTATGATGTGCCTACGTGGGCGCTGAGAACTCTTGCGTTAGGTGGGAAAATCCAGTAGACTCTGTAATCGTACTCTGCTACTTCCGGCTCGTAGCTGTCCTCGTAGATATTAACACCTTTTCTTAGACTACCCCGAAACACTATAAAGTACAGTATGTAGGGGTGCTTGTAGTCACCCTGGAACCCCAGCTCTACGTCTACTACTCTAGGGTATACTCTCTCGCTATTTATGTACACCTCCTCCTGATCTAAGTAGAACTGCATGTTTTTAACGAGAAGATCTTTTTCCTCTCTCACCCTCTCCTCGTTTCCTACAATACTCCTATACTCCTCCTCCTCGTCATAGTAATTAAAGATTACTAGCTGCTCCACAAGACCCGACTCTCTTACATAGAAAATACCCATAGCGTACGTGGGTAGAAGGTCTCTCAACTCAGCGAGCACCCTCCTTAATGATTCTCCTGTAGGCCTCAAGCCCCTTATCAGTTAAGAAAACGTAATTGTACTTACCGGACCTCTTAATTACAATAAAGCCCTCTTCTTCAAGCCTCTTCAACTTCCTACTAACAGTAGACTTAGATAAACCAGTTTTACTCACCACTTCGCTCTGCAAAAGCCCCTTGTTACCACTGTCCCCTAGCGCCTTTATAATAGCCCTGTAACTACTATCAGCCAGGTAATCAACCCTCCCAACTAAGAGCTCTTCTCTCTTTTTCTTAAAGAAATATGCTCCAAACCCAACCACAGCTAGTAAGCTAATAGCAGCTACAATCACACTCCACGAAAATTCCCACTCAAATGGTCCAGGTGTAGGTATCTCTGTAATTTCTTTAACACTTGGAATGAGAACTAGTGTGCCTAGTCCAAATCCATTGAGGACTATCTGTGTGGCATTATCCAGGCTCCTAGTACTCCAGTTTAGTCTGACAACTGCGCCTTCAACGCTGTAAATACCTATGAAGATAATGGTTACATTAACACTCTGAGTAATGTCGCGGAGCTCATCCGTGTTTACCGTAAATAAGTAAGCTACTACACCAGTCACCTCAACTAGGTTTCTAGCAAATAACACAAGTTTCAACTCACCATTACCATAGAGAAAGACTACTGCTTCACTATTACTCACATTAACTCCTGAAACATAGAGGTCTCCTGAGTAAGTGTAGTTTATGAGTGTGAACTCTGCGTATTCATTAAAAATACCTAGTGGTATCTCTACATAAACGGGGATCTCTGCGCTAATTGTAGCCGTGATCTCTAGTATTCCACTATTTTCCACGGGGTCATATACTGCGTAGTAGTAGAGACTACTAATGGAGGATGCCGTTGACAATGACACGTGTAATATCCTACTCGTAACAATAAGCAATAAAACACATATAGCTGTATACGCCTGTCTCAATAACCAACCCCTACTACTCGCTACCTATTTGAGTTCTCTGTAATAACTGTATTTTAATTAAAGAGTAAAATGAGAATTACATCTATTTAGTCTTAAGCTAGTTATAGAGGTGTGAAGTCTAGTTGTGGAGTTACAGAGAGCTCTATAGTTGTCCACTAACACTACTCCTCGGTGTTTTCGAGTATAGTGATTTAAAAGGATATGTGATAATGCCTATTTTAAATCTCAGAGTAAACCTCCTCACTACTAGGAGTGGAGAAGTCAAAGTGTACTCTAACATACCTATTAGCCACTGGCGAGAACACACAGTAAAACTATGCACCTCCATTGCTAGTAATCAAGTAAGCTCTTTAAACAAAGTCGACCAGGCAAAGGTCTACTCAATGTTCTATGGGGGAGTAGGCAGCTATATAGTCTACAAAGATGAGCTTATACCAGTGGCTGTGGACTTCGTAGACACAGATAAGTTCTTCTTCTACCTCGAAATCAACTCAAATATGCACCTTGAGACTACAACTAGTGGTCGCCTCGAGGACTGGATTATCTTTCAAGCTGCCCTTAGATCTGGGGAATTACCGCTACTAGTAAGTTCGTGTAGAAGTCTCTCACGCTACAGTAGTGGCGGAGAGTCTTGTACCATCACAACTGACTTAGGTGTTCTAAGAATAACAAGGGAGAGACTTGAAGGAGATAGATACCTGAGAGTAGTACCAGATAATACGCCGCTGAGACACGTAGTAGTAGTAGACTAGCTGAGTTTAGTCACCTGCTTTTCAAAGCAGGCTTCATCGAGAGCTCTCTCTAGTGCTTTTACTGGTTCTAAGTTCCTAGTGAATATGAGGTCGTAGAGCTTTCTGTAGTGATCTTTGACTTCCCCTAGATACGCCTCGAGATCGCTCCACGGAGGGTCTTCGTACTCACCTCTCCCAACGCCAGGACACTTAGACGATATTTCGAGTCTACTGGTCTCACCAGGCGCTATGGGGAGAAATGGGTATAACCTACACCTCATAGGTCTTGCCGGGTAAATAGTGCATGTTGGAGTGTTATTGACGTATTTTAGAAAAACACACTTGCTGTTTATGCCCCTTATAACTACAACAGGCACATAGTCCGCTATCATAGCGTAGATGTATTTCCCCACGAGTTCTCTCCAGCTCACTCCAAGGTAACTAGCTATTCTACAGACGTCATGTACAGTTAGAGAGACGTTAGGTCCACTACTACAACACCTACCACACCGTAAACACGTAAATCTAACCTTTAACCCCCTACTAGTAATCATTGCTTAAACCCGCAGAGGCCTCTAAGAGGACACTTACTACATAGACTGTAAATGCCTTCGTAGTATCTGCAGCTGTTTTCACCGTCTACAATAACCCCGCTATTCGTCAATATAAGAACTCCTGAATTACTATGCTTCTTAACCTTACTAGTCTTAGCCACGTGTACTACACCGCTTGCTCTAAGTGTACTAGTTCACAGTTTGCTTAATATCTCCTTATATACGTGTACATTGGTGAAGTATTATGGGGGCGGCTCTTGTCGCTATATGATCTGAGCGACTACAAGTACATAGGCTCAGACAGGGTCTTCGCGATTGGTCTCGGAACATACAATATCAAGTCCTATGATAAAGCCTTTGACGCCTTTATCTACGCTATTACTCAAGGAGTAAATCTCATTGATACCGCTGAAATGTATGATAGTGGGCGCGCCGAGGAGTTTGTAGGCCAAATTGTCAAACATGTAGGTAGAAGCTCCGTGTTCATAACTACGAAGATTCTTCCGAGTAGACTTGTAGATAGAGACCAGGTTTTAAAAGCCGCTCACGAGTCCCTGCGGAGACTGGGAGTTTCCAGTGTAGACCTCATACTAATACACTGGCCTAATGAAAATATGAGTATCACTGAGCAAGTGAGGAACTTCGAGGTTGTGTACGAGTATGGATTGGCCAGGTATATTGGTGTCAGTAACTTCGACCTCGCTCAGCTCAGAGAGGCTATTGAGGCTACTAGAAAGGCTGAAATAGTAGTAAATCAGGTTCACTATAGTGTTCTCACGAGACACTACGTTGAGAAAGAGCTACTACCGTACTGTGTAGAGAAGGGGATAACTCTTCAAGCATATACACCGCTGGAGAGAGGCAGCGTTGTAGTAAACCCCATTATTGTCAAAGTAGCCAGGAAGTACAGTAAGACACCTATACAGGTTGCACTAAACTACTTAATTAGCCACAAGAGTGTAGTTGCTATACCTAAGAGCGAGAACATTAACCACGTCCAGGAGATTTTGAGCTCAGCGGGCTGGAGGCTTAAAGTAGAGGACTTAGAGTACATTAAGAAGTACGCTTAAACTAGTAAGCGTCTCCAAGCAGGAAGACGTTTTCAACCCACACATTTACAAGGCCGTTTTCACGGGCTATTTTTACCGCTTTCTCAGCGTGCCTTCTACTAGTAGTTGGGAGGTCTAGTAGTACGTAGTCTGGGTGAAATCCCAGGAATATGTATGGTATTTCAGGGCTCAACTGCGCTATAAACCTAGTTGCCTGATCCACTTCGTATTCGTCAATATAGCCTGGAACGAGGAGTGTTGACACTACGAGTAGTGGTGGTTTAAGCCTCTTACTAATATAGCGCGATACAAGCCTGATATTCTCCCTAATGATCCTCACATGTTTCTCCTCTACACCGCAAAGCGCCCTGTAGACCTCTGGGCTCCACGCTTTAAAGTCTATTTTCACTATTCCACCAGTCTCTA
Organism: Desulfurococcaceae archaeon; assembly: GCA_020833245.1. GTDB lineage: Archaea > Thermoproteota > Thermoprotei_A > Sulfolobales > Desulfurococcaceae > UBA285. The sequence continues at coordinate 1,352 of JAJHQQ010000007.1, read as the reverse complement.
AGCTTAGCATAGTGGCTTTTTCTAGTAGAGTAGGGTTCCAGAGGCCGTTGGTCTCCCAGCAGACCCTGAAGACTCCGAGTCCAATGTACTTGGCCTTTTCAAGCATTCTCCTAGACGCGATTATTGCGTGCGGGGCGAACGGCCCAGGGTCACCCCCGAAGTAACACACACAAGTAGTCTTAGCGTTAACCGCGTCAACGAGACTCTTAATACTCAGAGTAGGCTCGGCTTTAACAGCCATTTCACGGTACTCCCAGTTCTGGCAGTATAAGCAGTCAAGATTGCAGCCTCCGTAGAATACGGCGATGTTGTAGTATCCGTGCTCGCCGATAGGTGTGAGAGCGTACTCGGGGTATCCTAGACCAGTGGCGGCTGGGCACACTGGTAGAGCTACGCAGTTTGTTGGGTGTGGATCGTAGTAGTAGAATCCTACAGCGTTCTCCGGGCTACCCGTAGAGGTCCTCAGTAAACCAGAAACTAGCACTCTATACGCGCAGAACCCCCTATTTCCAGAAGCACTGAGAACACAGCCTCTGCCACATACACTACACCTTAAACCCTCACCGCTACTCCGCGCTACTGGTAGGTTGAACTTTACGCGGGAGTATGCGCGGGGCTCACTTAGAGGCTCAAATCCTTTTCTTAAACAATCAACACACACCCCTAACACATTGCTTACAACAAGACTCGTCTTGCCGCAGAATCTACATGTACCCAAAACCAGCACCATTAGTACTACTGTAAGAGCGTCTAATTACCTCGTACTCCACGTAAGAGCTGGAAAGAAGAAGGTATTAAGGGGCTTTTTCGATCTCCAAATTCCAGGTGGTCAATATCCCCAGAAATATCGACGATCAAGCGAGTAGTCTCATAGAGGCCTTAATGCAGAACCCTAGAGCCAGCATTAGGCAATTAGCTACGCAATTAAATCTCGAATACAACTATGTTAGAAGACTCTTAAAGAGGCTGTTCTCAAAGAAGCAGCTCGTTCCAGCGTTAGCGGCGTCGACGAGTATTTTGGGTAGAGAGGCAGCTGTGATTAGAGTTAAGAGTAATAGCCCTGCAAGCCTAGCGAAAATAGAAGAGTTTGCTAGACGGTGCAACCGGGTTGTCTCCTATATTGAGGTTAATGGAACGAGAGAAGTCATGATTATCGTGACAGCTGAGAATAAGCAGAAAACAGTGAAATTAGTTGAACTAATATGCAGTATTGCAGATGACGTAGTAGAGGTCTCAGCCGAGTACGGCACACTACCAAGAGATGCCCTGCTTCCATTAAAGAACTCGTGCTCTAAGTGTATTTACTCAAACACGTGCAACAACAATACTGAGCTCACTCTCTTCAGAAATAG
>JAJHQQ010000043.1 GCA_020833245.1 Desulfurococcaceae archaeon | reverse complement strand
CAGGTATTAAACCAAGACCCGTTTAATCATACAGATTAAGCTCTCAAGCACTCAATGAATCATAATAAATACGTCGAACTCTTAATTTCTTATCCCTACATTTCTCCAAGTTTTAATTACCATATTAATGTATAGAAGATTCTCTAATAACCCATTGTAGGCGAGCTTGATTTTAATTTTTATTTACTGTACACTGGATAGTGTACTTTGGTGTTTAACCTCCATTGAATGGTATTGTGAGTACTACGGTGTCTTCGTCTTGTAGTTTTCTCTCTAGGTTAAACGTGATTTCGCCATTGACTACTAATAAGATGTTTCCGCTGAGCTCTCTTTTACTGTTAAATATCCACTCTTCGAGTTTCTCTCCGTGAGTACGTGCTATAGTTTCAAGGAGGCTTCTCAGCGTGGCATCTTCTCCCAGTGTGATCTCCTCCTCACTGGTCCCCGTGATAGATTTGATCAATTCTGGAATGTACTTGACTTTAACTCTTATCACCGTAGATCTCCCTTACAGCGTAGTCTAGTCCCAGCTCATATAGCTTCGCGGGTGTAGGTCTCCCCTCACTATCCCAACCCGCTATCTCGTAGAAGAGCCTTAAAGCCTTTGTGAATTCTCCGCGAGCTATTCTCTGCCCTCTTCTAGCCCCAAACTCCAGCTCCTCGAAGAACCTCTCTGGTAGTGTGTCGTCTTTACTAGAAAAGCCCTCGCGAGCGTTAAAAGCCCTGGCTAGATTTAATGCTCTTTCACCAGCTTTTAGCAGTGTCCAAAGGCTCGTGTTCCAGCCCGTCGCGGCGTTTACGACTTCAACTAGGTGATTTGGTGTGTATACTCCAGCTGAGTGTGGTGCAAACGTGAATTTGCATATTCCGAGGCAGTCTAGTAGACTCCACCACAACATCCCGTAGTATACTGCGCGGATCTTATTGTAGTCTAGGTCTAGTCTCTTAACGGGTCTAGTTATGCCTAGAGCTACGAGGTGCTCAGCTACTCTCTCAAATGAGGGGTCGTGAGGGGACTGCAAGTGATCCGCGCCAATAGGTGAGAGCGCGTAAGCTAAGCCCACACCAACTTTACCTCTAGGCTCGTGCATTGGGGCCTCGCGTCCTTTAACGTGAATAGCGTATTTCTCAGCTCCTCTCCCAATAATCTCAGACGCTCTCTTAACACCCTCTGCTAGAATGTCTCCGAAGCCCTCGCGTTTAACAATCATGTTGAGTAGTCTCAACACGGCCTCGCTATCTCCGAATCTGAGATTAAGGCCGTCAGTGTCTCTCTCACTTATAATGCCCCTCTCAAATAGCTCAATTGCGAACGCGACTACTACTCCAGCGCTAATAGTGTCTACTCCATGTGCGTTACAAATCTGATTTGCGTAGGCAATAGCGTTTAAGTCGCTTACACCGCAGAGAGATCCAAAGGCCGCAATAGTCTCGTACTCGGGTCCCCCGTAAGCAGGGTCTGTTTCATACGGGTGCTTGGCTTTAACGTCTGGTTTACACCTAATAGCGCATGCAAAGCAAGTTGACCTGTTAACTAGTATAGTCTTGTTTAAGGCCTCGCCGCTTATTTCATCAGCGAGCTCAAAACTACCACCCCTGAAGTTAAGTGTTGGCAGTGTCCCGTCCTTGTTGAGTGGTGTTACTAGCTCGGCTGTCCCGTACGTGCTCCTCGAAACAGCACCAGGCTGTTTTCTCCAGTTCTCGTAAAACCACCTCGCTAACTCCACGAGCTTCTTCTCGTCGTAGAACTGAACACTCCTCTTAGTAGCCCTAACCACAACGGCTTTTAGCATCTTAAAGCCCATAACAGCGCCGAGACCACCTCTACCAGCGGCGTATCTGTAGTCGAATACTATATTGGCGAATTTCACGAGCTTCTCTCCGGCTGGTCCAATACAAGCTACTCTAGCCAGGGGTTCTCCGAGCTCTCTCCTGATCTCATCTGTCGCGTCTCTGGTTAGTTTACCCCATAAGTGCTTGGCTTCTCTAAGCTCAGCTCTACCGTCTTTAATCCACAGGTAGACGGGTTTCTCAGACTTTCCCTCAATAATCACCACGTCAAAGCCCGTGTACTTTAACTCTGGGGCAAAGTACCCTCCAGCCTCGGACTCGCAGTAAGTGCCAGTTAGAGGGGACTTAGCTCCCACGACGATCCTGTTAACTCCAGGGACGGGGACACCGGTGATAATACTTGTAGCGAAGACTAGCTTGTTATTGGGGCTAAGTGGGTCTACACGCGGCTTAAGCTCTCTGAAGAGTATATAAGCAACTAATCCTCGCCCACCAAGATACTCTCTGTAAACTTCCTCAGCTACCTCCTCGACTCTAATACTCCCTGTTGAGAGGTCGACTCTAAGCCACTTTCCAGTAAACGCGTAGGGCACGTTTAAGCACCTACTCTAAACTACAAGTAATACGACAAAAATACTGAGAGGCAGCGTGTGGCGCTGAAAAAGAGCTGTAGTGAATTCAAGCACGGTAGTTACTAGTAGCACTCACTACCCACCGTGTAGTGGCGGCAAGACGTCAATTACATCTCCACTCCTTATTACTGCTTTATCTCCACCTAGGAATACTACGTGCCTCCCATTGACAAGTATAGTAACTCCTCTCACCTCAACACCCCTCTCATTCACCCTAATGTACTCGCCTAGAGCTGGGTATTTCCGGAGTATCTCGCTAAATAGGTCAATAAGCGGGACTCCACTACTCGGTATATCTAGCTCTAGTTTTTCACTAATAATCTCTCTGAGCGCGCCGTAAAAGCGCACTACGACCGTCACTTAGCCACCTCAAAACGCCTTGTAAAGTACTCCTGGAGAAAACACAGGTGTGTTAGTACTCACGCTAGTAGCTCTTGTAGTCCAAGCCTAATAAGCGTCTCTCTGAGTGGTACTCCGTTTGAGTCCCAGCCTCTCTTAGCGTAGTATAAATCTAGCATTTTCTCGAAGTCTTCTCTCATTATAACCCAGCCTGTGTCTTCTCTCGGCTTGAAGAACCTCACTGGTAAGTTGTCGTCTCTTCTCCCAACCCCCTCTCTCACATTGAATAGCCTCGTTAAATTGTATATCCTCTCTCCTAGTTTGAGAAAGCTCTCTTCATCGTAGTTAAAGCCTAGTGTATTGAGCATTTTGATGTAAATACTGATCATCTCGTCTGGGGGCTTCACAGCGTTTGACGGTATGTTGTCACAGGCTATTAGAGTCCACAGCGCGGCGTTCCTGTCCTGTAAGTACTTAGTTAAGTTCACGAGCTCTTCGAGTGTGAGCTTAGAAGTCACTTCTACCCCTACTGTCCACGCCCTCAAGTGGTCACCACCCCTATCAGCCGTCGCGTAAGCCAGAGCCATGCCCACAACACCCCTCGGGTCGTAGGCCGGTATTTCAAGTCCCTTAATGTGGAGAGCGTACTCCTCGGCGTTTAGTGCCTTAGCGGCTCTCGCGAGGCCCTCTGCCAGTATGTCTCCCAGGCCCCTCCTGTATGCTATGTCATATATGATCTTAATGTACGCGTCTACGTCTCCCCACTGCACTTTGCCCTCTCTTAGTAGGCCTCTCTCAGATAGCTCTGAGATAAAGGCGAGTATACTACCCACGGTAATCGTGTCCATGCCGAGAGCGTTAAGCGTGCTATTAATTAACATTAGTGCCTTCCTGTCTAAAACGAGAATATTAGGGCCGTTCATTGCGACAGTCTCGTACTCTATTCTCTCAGTCGCAAAGCCCCCCTCTCTAAGCGTTGTGCCACACTGTACTGGACACGTAGGGCACGTTAGCTTCTTAGTGAGTATTTTACTCCACGCTTCATCTGACAGTTCTCTCCACGACTCGTGTGTACCGAGCTGGAAGTTCTTAGTGGGAAGTACTTTTGCCTCAGCTGAGATTTTAAACACGGGTAAATTACCGCCAATGCCTACACCGGGTAACACGTCCTCCTTTATTATCTTCAAGTATTCACTAACGAGCTTTCTCTGGACGCCCCTATCTACGCCTCTAGCCAGGTCGTCGAAGCTAAGCCAGCCTTTTAGCAATATAGCCTTCAAGTTCTTATAGCCTAGAACAGCTCCCAGGCCACCACGACCAGCTACTCCAGGCCTCGTTACGGGGTTTCTCCTCCAGTCTATGTACACGCCGGCGAATCTAACGCGGTTTTCAGCTGCTGGTCCAATAGTCAACACGGAGTACTCTCGAAATAGATCTCCGACCTCGTAAGTAGTCTTACCTCTAAGAGACTCGCACTCGAAGAGCTTTCTCCCCTCTCTACTTACCTCTAGGCACTTTAACTTGTCACTCTTACCCTCAATAACAATACCTATATAGCCAGCTCTCCTCAACTCAATGGCGAAAGAGCCCCCCGCGTAGCTGTCACAGAATAGACCAGTTAGCGGGGACTTAGAGGCTACAACTGTTCTAACAAACGTCGGGTACAGGAAATTCAAGGGACCAGCGAACACGTAGATCTTATTCTCGGGTGAGAAGGGGTCTATTCCGGGCTTTATCTCCCTGTACATCAAGTAGGATACCAGCCCCTTACCCCCCACATACTTCTCAACAACAGAGTCGGGGAGCTCCTCCTCATCGATCTTATTGTTTGTTAAATCAACGCGGAGTACTTTCTGACCCGCGTATATCACTCTTGTTACCTCAATTCACACTAATTTGGTTTAGTGATTATAATGTGGGTCTCAGCGCGGTATTAGTCGGCTAGGTGCGGTTTATTTATGCTAGTTTTCACTTAGTCGCTTTCTAATTAGCTTCACTGGTAGTGTGTGAACTGCGCAAGATATACAGGGGTCTAGTGCTACAGCCGTGTTTTTAGCCACTATTACAGTGTCATTTGAAAGGGGCTTTCCGCGCGCTATTTGCGTAGCTATGTCCTCCATTGCTGCTAGGTTCTGTGCTGTTGGCGTTATAATGACACAGTTCTGGACTCTTCCATCCTCGCCTATTTCATACTTGTGATATAGGACTCCTCTAGGTGCTTCAACAGCGTATTCGCAAACACGGCTAGAGGTGCTAGGTGAAGGAGGGGTCGTTAACTGAGTAGCGCCTTTGGACTTGTAGTTTTCGAGGTATTCTTGAATTAAGAGTAGTGAGTTGTATATTTCAGCAAACCTTGCGACATGCCCCTCAAAGACACTCACTGGCGGCTTCCAGCCGTATGTACTAAGGAGTTCTCTAACTTCACGCAGCATTTTACAGTAGGCCTTATTGAACCTAGCAACGGGTCCAGTAATGTAGCTTTCAACACCTCTAACTCTGTACTGCGTGGCTGTAGAGTACTCTTTACGAACACCTCTCACTATATCTCCATAGAAAGAGCTAATTGTGTAGTAGGAGTCGCCTAGTACCACTTCTGCGCCGTGATGTGGATACTCGCTACTGGCCTTAATACACAGTTGAGGCACTCTCACACTTCTAGTTAATTTTGGCTGTAGAGTAAGGACAACGTCTGCAAC
>JAJHQQ010000033.1 GCA_020833245.1 Desulfurococcaceae archaeon | reverse complement strand
GAACTCCCTTGAATAACTTCTTTAATCTCCTTTTACAAATAGGGACTCCTGGTGGGGGGTCTCTATTGATCTACGTACCCTACGTGCCCACGCCGTACAGCGTAGTCAGAGCCATGCTTAAATTAGCCAATGCTAGCACAGAGGACGTAGTTTATGATCTTGGCTGCGGTGATGGGAGAATAGTTCTCGTGGCTGCTAAGGAGTTTAGTGTTAAGAAGGCAGTTGGTATTGAGAAAGACCCTGAGAGGTATAAACTCGCCTTAACACGAGTGCGAGAAGAGGGTCTTGAAGACCGAGTTGAAATAAAGCTAGGCGACTTCTTCGAGGAGAGTATTAGTGACGCCACAATAGTCACGCTATTTCTACTCACATCTGTAAATGAGATGTTAAAACCGAAATTCGAGCGTGAACTCAAACCCGGAACTAGAATAGTGAGTCACGAGTTCAGAATACCGGGTTGGAAACCCGAGAAAGTCGTTGACGTCCGAGACGAGAATGGCTTATCACACGTAATTTACCTATACGTTATTGGAAGACACCTGTAGAGTCCTCCTCGCGAAAATAATGTAGCCCGTGTGGCCAATCATCCTCGTCTTTGGTCTCACAGCGTCTTTTTCAACGCTATATTCTCTTAAAAGCAGCTCGTAGACGTGTATATCTCCGAAAACCCCGCTCTCTCTTAGAGCTAACACGGTCTTCTCCACCTGGTTTACTGTGGGAACGTAGACTAGTAGAGGCGCAGATGGAGCAAGAGCACTACTCACTCCTTTAATAGCGTTCCACGGGTCTGGTATATCTAGGAAAAACGCGTCTAGAGGACTCACATCTAATCCCTCTCTAACATCACGCTTAGACAAGACAACTCTGTGGAGAAGGCCGGCTAGCTCAAGGTTTATGCGCGCTACTTTGAGAGCACTATCTGAGATATCATAACCATATAGCCTACCACTATCACAGATAACTGAGGCTATAGCTACTGACAGTGCTCCACTGCCGACGCCGGCCTCGCCTACTCTACTACCACACCCTATTCCCGAGAGATATATCATCAGCGCGGCGTCTTTGGGGTAAATTATCTGCGTCGACCTAGCCATGCCGTGTATGTAGTCTTGTCTCAGCGGCTTAAACAAGTATGCTGAAACACCAGAACTCGTCTTCACAACTGACCCGTGGGGCAACCCTATTATGTCGTCGTGACTCAAATACCCCTTATCAGTACCGAGAATTCTACCTCTCGTTAACTTCACAATAAATCTTCGCTTATCATCAATGTAAACTAGTACGACATCTCCCTCGCGGAGAAAGCTCTCCACGCTGAGTACACCAATAACTATAATTAGTGTAGAGTTGTGATTAATTTAAAGCCCTGTAAGATAGTACTCGAGGATCCAGGTCGAAGTCTCAGCACCGGCGTCACTCATCACTCTTCAGAAATACCAGCTCTCAGCACGAGTAGTGAGTTTACAATGCGAGACTTAAATATTTTCAGCAAGTACGTAGAGAGTATATCTAGGTGAAATCAGTGGCCACGTTTCTCATGCCAATAAAGCCGAAATTTGCCTACAGAATCTTCACTGGAATTAAGAAGTACGATTTGAGAAAGACACTTGAGAGTAAGCCGCCGATTAGAACAGGCGATAGAGTAATACTATATGTCAGTGAGGGGGTAAAGGCGTTCATGGGAGAATACACTGTTGGAGAAGTTATTATTGGACCCACCAACTACATTATTAAAGTCCTCTCGAGAAACCCAGCTAGCGGTTTAAGCAACGAGGACTTTGAGTACATTAAGGGGTCGCCACTAGCTCTCGCAATGGAGGTAGTAAACCCAGTACTATACAGGAAACCCGTTGACTTAAAGAGCGCACTGAGAATAGTACCTGACTTTAAACCCCCCTTAAGACTACAGAGAATAGATGATTATGAGCCAATACTAGTAATGGTTATAAATAAGGCGAGAACTAGTAGTTAGTTTACCAGGATTATATTAAGAAGAGGGGTGCTAAAAGTAGGTAAAGGTAGTAACTAAAAAACCTAATATCTACTTCTTAGTGATACCAATAGCTGAGACAATAGTGGCTAGTAGAGCGAAGAACACTGCCGTCCACACACCTATAGGTAAAGTCGCTGTTGGCGCTAAGTTGTCTCTTATGTTCTTAGTGTCTTCCTTAATAGCCTTTACAGTATCTTCTACTTCTCCCATTTTATTTAGTGTTTTATCCCGCGAGTCTTCGATCAGCCCCTTGATCACTGTAAGGTTGGCTTTTACGGTGCCAAACTCCGTAAGAATAGTAGCAACGTTGTCGTTAATGCTACTTAGTATTGTGCTCCGAGAGTTCTCAATTAACTCCTTAATTGCTGTGAGATTAGCTTTAACGACACCGATCTCCGTGATAACGGTGACCACATTGTCGTTAATATTGGTTATTACTGGGCTGAGTGCGTCAAGCCTAGCCCTAATAGTTCCTACTTCACCAGTAACATTAAACTTAATCTCAGCAACACCATTCTGAATTGCAGAGATAGTAGCGTCTCTAGAACTCTCAATTAAACTCTGGATATATGAGAGATTAGCTTGAACCTCACCAATCCTAGTCAAAATAGTGACCACATTGTCGTTAATACTAGTGATCACCGGCTCGAGATCACTTAGCTTAGCCCTAATATACACTACGGTATCATTAACGCTACTAATATCAGCTCTAATTAGTGCAACACCACTCTGAATCTCTGAGATAACGGCGTTACGCGAGCTCTCAATGAGATCTCTCAGATTCGCCACTGCGCCTTCAATTGAACTTGTTACGTCGATAACCCCATCTAGCTTTCCATCAATATTATCTAGTCTCAGTAGTATCTCGTCAAAAACGCTTCGAACAGTTATTACCGCGTAGTCGATGACGCGGCCATTAGTATCTCTCACCTTGATCACGTGATCACCAGCTTCTACGAGCGGTATGTTGACTCCGTCCTCAGTGTAGAGGTAGCCGTTTTCATCCGCCCACTCCTCTGTTAATTTATTGCTATCTATGTAAATATAGACTAGTTGATTTGGCTGTAGACCAGTTACTTCAATGTATACTCTTCCAGGCACAGTTACTACTTCAGGTGTAATAGTTAGTTTCGGGAGAACGTATAGTGTTGTATAGCCATAGTAGAGTGTTCCGGCAACTATAGTTTTTACTTCCACTAAGTGCTCTCCACCTGGAATTAATGGCACTGCGAAGTTTATTATTGCAAAGCCTGTCTCATCTGTTCTCCCAGTAGTAATGAATTTTCCATCCAGGTATACATATAAATTAGTATTTGCGGGTCCCCCGTCAACGTATAGTACCGCGACGTCTCCAACATGTAGCTCAGGGTTTTCCAGCTCTACTACTAGTGGAATATACTCTTGCGCCGTAGTTACGGTGAGTAGTGGTGAGAGTATAGATAGCGAGATTACTATGGCTATTAGTCCGGTTAAAATACGAGTATTCATATCTACTAGTACACCTCATAGTAGAGTACATTATAGTGCTTAGTATATAAATTTTTAACTTAACAAATATTATCCTCGGCGAGCTAAGATAAGGATCTTTAAGCTTAGAACTTAGCTGTTTTTAAACAGTAAAACTACATCTCGAGGAGGGCTTTTCCGGAAAAGTCTCTTTACTCCTCTCTAAACCAGAGTTCTTTCTTTAATAGGTCTCTAATAGCTACTCTAATTACCTCGCTTCTATTCCTATACCTTCCAATTTTCACTAACTCCTCTATTCCCTCAACGTAGAGTTCTGGTAGTTTAACCGTAATCAGTCTTAACCTCGGCCTAGCCATAGCCTTCACGTACATCAAGACACCAGTTTACAAATGCAATATGCAATTACTTAAAAAGAAGGGTACTGGAAGTTATAGTAGAGTGAGCTTAGATATAATAGTGAGGGCTAGTTTAACCCAGGTCTCTACCGTCTCCTTTACGAGTTCTCTTCGTGGAATTATCTTCGCGAAGACGTAAACTAGGTTAGTGTACACTAGGGGTGCGAAGTGCACAGCGTAGAAACTGTACTGTGTTCTCCCACCAATAATCCAGAGGCCAATATAGCCCAATAGAGTCCCGAGGAAGACTAGTACTACGTGCCCGTATAGCCTTTTACGGGTAAATACTAGTGGCGCGAATAGAATCAATAATATTAGTGAAAGCGACCAGAGCGGATAGTAGCCTGTAGCGTAAAGGCGGGTATTATCTAGGTAGATGTATAGTAGAAAGCTATTAACCCCTATAAACCAGTCCCATGGAGATGAGCTAATAGGGCACTTAGCTGGATCTGTGCACTTAACACTGGCGTGCCATCGCGCTGCACCAATAACTCCATAACTTATCCAGTTTGTTATACCCATATAATTCATTATGGGAATAGAGACGAGTGCTAGTAGAGCCAAATAAGCTAACAGCGTAATCGCGCCGTATCGTATAAGGGATTTAACAAAGACCGGTACACTTCTACCTCTAATCACAGCTTCTCTTCTAGCTAAGAGCACTAGTAGTGGAATTGTTGTAAAGAGCATAGAGGACTTAAAGCAAGCCCCTATTAAAGACACTAGTACTGCCCCTCTATACTTGCCTCTTAGAGCATAGTAGAGTGCTATAACTGTAAAAAGAGCCATGTAGCCGTCGAGTAGAGCAATACTAAAGAGAGCTCTTGAAATGGGATCCATGAGGGTAAATAGAGATACAGCTAGTGAGGCAATAGTACTTTCAGTTAATCTGTATGCTACTAGAAACGTGAAAATTACTGTTAAAACACCAGCAGTTACTACTGGTATTCGCCAGTAGAATGGATTATCACCAAGCGTATACATTACAAGCGCTATGAGGTATTTACCTAGTGGAGGATGCTCCCAGTTAATGTAGTTATTAATACCCTCGTTATCCGGTAATACCCAGCCCGGTATAACATCAGTTACATTGCCACCTAAACTATTAATAAAACTCCTGACGGACTTTTTATCGCCAGATATATACACGGCGTTTAGCTTACTGAAACTTAATTTAGTATTAATTATTACACCGTAAGCAACTGCTGTTTCATTCAGCTTAAATATATTGGGCTTACTGGTGAAAATCAGAGTGGCATTATACAGGCTACTAGGCTGTTTCGGCTCTAAATTAAAAATCTTTTTTAAAATTACTCGTGAAGACGACACATACCATACTTCATCTGAGACGTATCCTCTACCACCACGCCTGATCTCCTGGTTGTAAAGATCGTAGGCGGTACTCGCGTAGATGTAAATTGACACTACAGCTAAGAATACTAATATGGCAGTGAACACCGCTCTTCCGCGTTCTACGCGCTTAGTTAACACTGTACACTTCACCTCTCATTGTGTTTTAAATACTCGGCTCATTAATATTAACACTCTGTGTGTTCAGCTATGAAGACAAATGTGCTAATCGCGTTAACCGTGCTCGCGTCAATTATTATCTACATGCCTAGTGAGCTACAAGGAGTTGTTTTCGGGAGAGTCGTGTGGGGTCCTCTCAAAGTAGAGTTAATTGAGAGTATTAAGAAATCTCTTACTCCTAGTGAGTACAGGGCTCCCTATATTGATTACATACCTGAAATAGTTGACCACGGCTTGCCGGCTCCACCACTATACGGAGTTATATGGGCATTAGCAGGCTACTTCGCGTACTCTGCGAGCATATCCGCTGATAGGGTGGTATTCACTGCAGTAGTCTACGCTGTACAAGCCATTTTAGTACTACTATTCACTGTGCTCACAGTGCGCTATCTTGGAGATATTAAGACTCGAGTGCTTATTCTTGTAACACTAGCTTTTTGCAGTATGTACAGTATAGAGTCTCTCTCACTACTACCCCTAGTACTCTCTCTTCTAAACGCTAAGAGGGGGGACTACTCTAAGTCGATCCTCTACGCTGGGCTAGCCACTAGTATATCCTACTTCAACTTTACTCTACTAGTACTACTGTTCTTTTACACTCTACGTGAGGGCTATTTTAACAAGAAGTGTGGTTTAATGCTACTAGCCGGCTTATTACCATACATAGCGGTGTACATTGTTAAACCCGAATACTACGTTATACTACTAGACAGGGTATTGTACAGGTATTATACACCACTCAGCTTATACAGGGTTACTAGTAGTATTATTGGAGAGGAGATCTCCTACAAAATTAGCATTGCACTGTGGCTCACTATGCTAGTAGTGACTACTGCTCTAACACCGAGAAGAAGCGAGAGGCTACTTGAACACGCGTACATTGTCCTCTTGGCTCTCTACACGCTACACCCCTACGCCTATCCTCAAACACTACTACTAGTCTTAATATCAGGTCTTCTAGCTAATAGGCTTCAACCAGAGAGATACTACCTACTACTAGAACTACTCAATGCGACTACAATAATTCTCTACTTGACGAGTCAGAGTCCACTTAGCCTCAATGACCCCGCACAGTGGGCTACACAAGCAAGAAACGCGCTACTACTAATAAGCACACTTGAAGCACTCAGCGCACTCTACAGGATCGAGGAGTAGAAGTGTAATCTTAAAAACCACTGGGATTAAATAGTTATATATTGGAGCCGGGGTCGCCTAGCCTGGTAGGGCGCCGGCCTGCTAAGCCGGTGGGGGAAACCCCGCGCGGGTTCAAATCCCGCCCCCGGCGCCTACTCTACTTAAAATACTTGTTAGCTCTACGACTATTTATCGCGTCTAGCTAAACTATGGGTTTTCACTACTCGTCTTCTTAATTTCGAGGACTTCTAGAGCCTTATTTACTTCTCCGGACTTCTTGTACTGTGAGAGTATTAGTATTCCTCTGGCGCCATGTTCTGATCTAAGTATTAGTATTCCGCCTACTAAGCTGATTACTAGTCCAATACTCATAGTTATTAACCCAACGAGCTGGGCGAGTAGAATGGCTTCTCTAATGTGTTGAAAAGTCCACACTCTCCTCAGCCCAGCTACTATACCTGAGCCACTAACTCCAAGTGCAACTAACGCTACTGCTAAACCTAGTATAATTGTTATTAACCTCCTTAAGACAACGCTTTGAAGTACAGAGTAGCTGTACACTCCGCGGACTCTAATTACAGTGCTCTCTACGCTTAACCACACGTACACTGCTAGAGCCGCTGTGATTACAGCAGTAGCCAGTAGCGCGAGCTCCGGGTTCCCCTTTAACATAGCCGTGATAACACCGTGTAGTACTAGTAGGCCAGAGACTACTCCTATGACTTCAAGTGCTACTCCCACAGCGTAGACAACCCCCTCCTCTCCAATTAACCCAGGAGTCCTCGTTAAGACAAAAGCTACTAATAGTAGTATCACGACGAACAAGTACTGTGCTAAGTATGGTGGAAGCGTTTTCTCAATATACTCCATTAGTTCCGGTTTGACGCCGCTAGTTATCATTAACACAGTTAAGTACAAGTACATAACTAGCACACTTACTTTAACTCCAAGTAGGTATTTAGGCGCTTTGAGACTACTACTCAGATGTAACACGAAGACTACTAGTACTAGACCTAGTAATAGTAGTGTAAATGACGCCTCTCGCGCTACTAGCTCGTAGAAATTTGCATACTCGACTTCACCCAGTAGGAGCGATAGCGCGTTTAGAGAGGCCTGGGTAGCTATTATTAAACACAGCGAGTACAATACTATTCTAAGCAAATTCCGAGTTAACAACTCATACTTCAATACATAACACCCCTCTCCACTACTCTACGTGAAACTACACGCATA
>JAJHQQ010000032.1 GCA_020833245.1 Desulfurococcaceae archaeon | reverse complement strand
GGATCACTACTAGATCACGGCGTTAGCGTCCTAGGGGGTAAGGGTATTGATGCTAGAAGCGTACCCGAGGAGGCTAGGCTACTAGGCGACACAGTTGATCCTAGTAGAGTTGTAGAGCTAAGTAGGCTCTCTGCGCGCGTAGACTCCGTAGCTATACAAGACGGTTACACGCTCTACATTCACGGAGTAGTAGTCTCTGAGAGTGGTGATGTACTAGTAGTACAGCAGGGTATGAATCTCTCTGGAAAACTAGCTAGGAGATACCACATTCTCGTAGAAAGGAATGACACGATTACGTGTGAGCGAGATCCCCACTCAGGTGTAGCCTCAATGAGGATTTCACCGGGATTAAACATGGTGGATGATGAGTCTACTAGTGCTAGGAGAGCGCTAGTTGAAGTAGTACTGAGTACTCCTACTGAGTCACTTGTACAGGACTTACACAGAGTTAATAGAATTGTGAGGGGATTACCCGAGCTCACACTATTCGCTAGTAGGACTAGTACTTTAACTACTAGTAGTGGTGAGCTAAGAGAGAAGTTCTTGAAGTGTCCACGCTTCTACAAGCCCGTTACAGATATTAAGAGAGTTGAGAGAGTTGCTGAGCTCATTAAGAGACTTGCACCACTGACTTTTAGAGACCTAGTGTTAATTGAGGGCCTTGGCCCCGAGACTCTCAGAGCACTCGCACTAGTAGCTGACCTAGTATACGGCTATGAGC
The DNA here is from genome assembly GCA_020833245.1 of Desulfurococcaceae archaeon. Classification (GTDB taxonomy): domain Archaea; phylum Thermoproteota; class Thermoprotei_A; order Sulfolobales; family Desulfurococcaceae; genus UBA285. Next base: position 8,015 of record JAJHQQ010000032.1, on the reverse strand, counting down.
CCTCGTTCAGAGACCCCACAACTCACCCAATAGACCCGTTTCTCTACGCTTATGCTCACGGCGGAAAGGACGGTGTACCATACAGAATTAAGCCAAGAGATGTTGATAAGACACTGGAGTTTTTCTCGAGAGTAGTTGAAGGTGTGAGAGCTGGTAGTAGGGAGAAAGAGCTTTTAATGAGAAGCCTCGCGAGGTTCACATCGAGAATTAAGAGACTAGCATACTACGCCGACTAGATCTCCGCGTAAATACATACATATCTATATTTATATATACCCAGCTGAGCATTACTATATAACACGGTGGTCTCTTATTGAAACCTGAAGTCACAGTTAAACCCGGTAGTGAGGGGTCTAAGGCTAAGTACTGGATTACTGAGCACTACAAGTACGTTGCAACAACAACGCACGATCCCGAGAACTTGCCACTAGTAATTGAGAGAGGTGAGGGTGTCTGGATATACGATGTAGACGGGAACAGGTACCTTGACTTCTCGAGTGGTATATCAGTGTGTAATCTTGGGTATCCAACACACCCCGAGGTCAAGAAGGCTGTTATTGAGCAGCTTGAGAAGCTTGCTCACGGTGCTGGAACAGACTTCTTTAACCCCTACCAGGTAGAGCTCGCCAGGAAACTAGCTAGTATAGCGCCTGGTGGCTTACATCGAAAAGTATTCTACTCTAATAGTGGAACAGAGGCTAATGAAGCCGCGTTTAAACTCGTGAGGCAGGCTACTGGGAGAAAGTTCATTATAGCATTTTACGGGGGATTCCACGGCAGGACAATGGGCTCACTTGCAGCTACAGCTAGTAAAAATGTTCACAAGAAGGGGGTTTTCCCCTGGATGCCGGGTGTAATTCACGTGCCATATCCAAACCCCTACAGGAACACTTGGCACATTGACGGCTACGAGAACCCTGATGAGCTTGTAAACAGAGTAGTAGAGTTCATTGAGGAGTATGTTTTTGATAAGCTAGTACCACCAGACGAGGTTGCGGCATTTATATTTGAGCCTATTCAGGGTGAAGGTGGCTACGTGATCCCGCCACGAGGCTTCTTCACGGAGCTGAGAAGACTAGCTGATAAGCATGGAGTAGTGCTCATTGATGATGAGGTTCAAATGGGGCTCGGTAGAACTGGGAGAATGTTTGCTATTGAGCACTTTAACACAATACCAGAGGTCTTAACGCTAGCTAAGGCCCTCGGTGGAGGTGTTATGCCTATAGGTGCTACTATTTTTAGAGCAGACTTAGACTTTAAGCAGCCAGGTGTACACAGTAATACCTACGGAGGACACGCCTTAGCGTGCGCAGCAGCCCTCAAGACCATTGAGGTCACTGAGAGACTAATACCACGCGTAGTCGAGCTCGAGAAGGTCTTTAGAGACGAGTTACTAACACTAAGAGACACTATTGAGAAAGTTGGAGACGTGAGGGGCATTGGATTAGCGTGGGGTGTAGAATTCGTAGTAGATAAGAGGAGTAAAAGACCAGATGTCACAGCTAGAAATAGAGTCGTGAAGACTTCTCTAGAGAGAGGTCTCGTGCTACTACCCTGTGGTAAGAGCTCTGTGAGGCTAATACCACCACTAATTATTAGTGAAGAAGAGGCTAAACTAGGATTAAGCATATTTAGAGAAGCTGTGAGAGAAGCAACTACTTAAACACTACAAAGAGCAGTAATCCCACTACTACTAGTACAACTGCAACTATAGCTACTATTTTTAAGAGCACTTGGAGGGGTATCTCCCGCTTAGCTATTACTACTACTTGCCTCTCTGGTTTAACAATAGCCTCTTCTCTCTCAACTCTGAAAGTCGGCTGCCTTGTAATAGCGAGCTCTTTTTCGCTTACACACGCAACTGATCTTAATACCTCCTCGAAAACACCAATGTAACCCCTGAGATTCTTAAACCTCGGATCCTCTTGAACTAGGTGAAGTACCTCATCAACGTGACAGGCCAGCGTAGATATCTCTTTTGAGAGGCTTGGGTGACCTAGTACTCTTCTAAAAGAGTTAACTACACATGCAGAGTCTCCTAGACACTGGTCCTCTAACTCGTAGATCAGTGATGAGAACTTCACGAGGTATGTGTCTACGCTTCTAGCGTACTTAAGCTCAGATGCCATTATTCTAGCCTTATCCTCGAGCCAGTGCTCCACTCTACAACACCCCTCTAATCAAAAAATAATCTTCAAAAACGCTAATTAAGAGTACTCAGTAAACGCAAATCTACTTAATTAAAGCTGAGTACTTCTCGTAAAACACTACACCAATTAGCACTAATAGTGGAGTATACTCAAGTCGACCAAAATACATCAATACTATTAACACTAACTTAACGAGTAGTGGTGCCTGAGGACCCGTTATACCAGTAGATAAGCCAACTGCACTGGCAGCTGAAGTCGCCTCAAAGAGCGAGTCTAGTAAATCGACACTAGGTAATACTATTCTAATTAGAACAGCACCTGAGAAAACAAAGATAAAGTGTAATATTATTAGAAGCATGCTATTGAACACCTCTCTCTCCTCTAGTACCACTCCACTTAGCTTAACCTGCGGGTAGTAGACTCCACCACTAAGAAATCCAACAATGTAGGATTTCAAGGCTTTTAGTAGAACAATTAATCTCACAACTTTAATACCCCCCACAGTCGCAAAGCTCATTGACCCAATAAACATGAAAACTGTAATTAACACTTTAACGTCAACTGGTAAATTACACACTAAGCCTATGTTAAAGCCAGTTGTTGTAAAGCCGGACAGCGCGTTAAAAGACCCGTATATTAGCGCGTCGAGTAGAGACCAGTTAACTCTCGGTAACATGAGTATGAGCGGGGCAGTAATCACTATTAAAGTTAGGTAGACGTATGCTCTAAACTCCTCATTAAACCACGCACGCTTAAAATTCCCGGTTACGAGGAGAGCTAGAATAGTGAAGTTTACACCACCTAGAATCATCAGCGCGGTTATGGGGTATATGCTTAGCGGAGCGTACTCAAATACTCTCTGGTAGTTTGCGTCGTAATTACTCATACCTCCAGTCGCAATAGCCGTCATAGTGTGAACTACAGCGTCGAGAACACTCATACCTGTAACTACGCAGGCTAATATGCCAATAGCTGTCACTAAGACGTATAAGTAGAAAATCCTAATAGCTGTTCTTCTAAGAGACGCGAGAATTCTAACTGGCCTCTCTAAACTATAGAGTATGTGGCTAAATCTCCAAATAAAAGGCATTAAAACAGCCGCGAAGGCTATTATGCCTAGCTCTCCAATCCACTGCATTACACCCCTCCAGACTAGTACACTGGGATTTAGCTTCTCGAGGCCCACTAGCACAGTGAGGCCCGTTCCAGTAAATCCTGATATAGACTCGAAGACCCCGTCTACTAGTGGTATACCGAGGTGTAGTGTTAGCGGTATTGAGAACAGTACTGGTATAATTATCCATGTTAGTGAAAAAGCTAGTAGTGATTCAAAGAGCCCTAACTCCTCAATTCTACTCGACACTACATACTTGTATATTAAGAAGCCCGTGAGAGAGTACAGTAAGCCAAAAGTAGCGAAAACCAGGTTTAAATGACCAGTACTCGGAATGTCAATAAGCGATGTAAACACCATTACTAATCCAAGTGGAAACGCGAGTATGAGAGCTAAGCATAAAACTACGGGAAACCTGATCATGTCTAAACACCTAAATGGAAGTGGGAGTGCCCAGAAACCTTATATATAAACCCTAAATATTTATAGGAGTAGTGTGTATATTAGAGCTATGTAGGGGTCTGTTACTTGGCTCCAATGCAGTACAATCAGAAGCCACAGAGCCCACTAAAAATACTAAAGAACTCAGAGGGAAACATAGTACTAGTGAAAACTAAAGGAGGATTTGAGTACATGGGGATACTAGAACTAGTAGACCCAGTTATGAACGTAGTATTAAGGAACTGCTTAGAGTTCAATGAGGGAAAGCCGACTCTACGACTAGGCAAAGTAGTAATACGAGGTAGCAATATTGAATTCATAAGTATAGACTACGGGAGGGTAGCTCCAGAAGAAATTAAAGTGAAGTTCTAAGCTGAATACCAGCTATACACCAATAATCACGAGTCAATGAGAGATAAGTCTACGGAGTCTCAACATAGCCACTACTGTAAATTCCACTGCTAAGACCCGTGAAAATACTCGGCTTGCCACAGTTCCTTCCTGTAGGCTTCTAGTTGCCTAATCTCCTCGTCCATAAACTCAGCTGCTGTTAACACTTTGACGTCTTCTCTAATGCTTCTCAGCACGTTGAAGTACTTGTTGTAGTCTCTATCTCTCAATATGTGGTGGTCTAGTATTAGAGTGATATTACTCTTAGAGCTCTTAATAAGCCTTGCAAGGTTTTCAATAATACTCGTATTACTTCCTCGCTTAATGTAAGTTGGCGGCCCACTAATTATTAGAAAATCGTGTGGTATTTCTACTAGGTAGTTGAGTGTGTACTTACATATAGCCCCCTGCGTGTCACTTGCATGTGTTAGTGTAAATCCGTTCTCAATAACTGTTACAGACAAAACATATCCGAGTTTACTATTACAGTCACCGTGTGGTAACGGGTGTGAAAAGACTAGTTTTACTCCGCCAAGGTCGATAGTCTTCCCGTCGGCAAATACTACTTGCTTAGCCAGCGATTCAATTCCCATTTTTCTAAATAAAACGTGAGCTCTAATTTTCTGGCTTGGATTAATGTCAACATACATGTTTTTAGCGTAGATCACTTTTCCCTCGTAGTGAACCTGCTCCCCGGCTCTGTACAAGTAGTGATCTCTGTGGTAGTGTGTGATTACAACGTAGTCTACTCTACTTAGAGCCCTGTATATCTTGTTAAGAGCCTCTCTCAGCGCCTGGATCTCGAGGCTGTGAGGAGGCATATTGTACCTCCTCGGAGCCAGCGCCGCGCCTGGATCTATGAGGAGAGACCCCGCAGAAGTCTCTACAAGAGTAGCCATACTCCTAACCCCCATGCTGTCAAATGCGAGTAGCTTTACATTCAACGCGCCTACCCCAAACCCGCAAGTACTAGCTTATAGTGAGCGCTGTATCCTCTAAATAGCATAGAGTATTAATAGTTTATAGTCAGAGAGCAATTAGTGAGATATGAGCTTTTATCTGCGTATACTTCTATGAGGGCGTTGTGATGCCTCTTAGGACTTATAGTGGACTAGGTCTAGAAAGCCTAGCGGAGACTTTAAAGTCTGCTGTGGCGAGGAGGGAGCTGGTAGTTATTTTCGGCGAGTGTAGAGTTGACTACGAGGGCCGCGCTGCGAGTAGACTTGAATTAGGTGAGAGAGTTGTTATTATTAAACAAGACGGCGCAGTACTAGTACACAGGCCTCAAGGCTACTCACCTGTTAATTGGCAGCCATCAACATCGGTGATCGAGGTGGCTTTTAAACCTAGTATAGGGCTAGTTGTACACGCTGTTAGAGATAAGCCTCGCGAGTACCTAACAGTAGTGTTTACTCGAGTAGACCTCGTTGCTGTGGGAGATTACACTGATCAAGCCGAGTTCACAATGTACCTTGAAGAGAGAGATGTGCGCGATATACTAGTAGAAAACCCCTGGATTATTGAAGACGGGTTGAGATTACTAGAAGTAGAAAAGCCTATTGGAGACGGCTACGTGGATATATATGGAGTAGACAAGTCTAGTAGACACGTACTAGTAGAGCTTAAGAGAATAACCGCTACTCGTGAAGCCGCTCTACAACTATACAAGTACGTAGAGGACTACAAGAGGGAGCGCGGAGAGACGCCGAGGGGAATTCTAGTTGCACCTTCATTTGCACCAACAGCCCTAGAGACGCTGACAAGACTAGGATTAGAGTACAGGTATGTTGACTTAAAGAAGCTGTGGGAACTCTACAAGAAGAAGACTACGAGGAAGACTACTCTACATGAGTTCCTCAAGAGGTGAGATCTTGGAGTACCTCGTCACAGCTGAGTCCTACGATAACCTCTACAGAGAAGAGCAGTGCGCTAAGTACAAGTGCCTCCTGGATGTAGTTGAAACACTAGATGGCTTAATACTCGACGCTGGGTGTGGTACGGGATTACTCTATGAGTACCTAGATGAAACCGGGATCACTGAGAATTTAAAATACATTTGCCTAGACCCATCACGCGAAATGCTAATGAGAGCTAAGATGAAGTTGAGATCGCCACTAGTACTGCTCATTGAGGGCTATGCAGAGGAGATCCCTACTAGAAGTGGTGTCTTCGACTACGTGTTCTCTGTTTCCACGTGGGGTGCTATAGTAGATAAGAAAAAGGCCCTCAGTGAGTTTAAGAGGGTTGTTAAGCCTAGTGGTGTTGTAGTGGTAACGGGTTATCCTAAAACCTACACGGTTACACCAACAGACCTAGATAGCGAGTTCACGGAGATCACGCAGTGCATTGACTACTTCTATACAACTAGAGTTGTTAAAAGAGAGAAGTAGTGAGTAGTAGGAGGGGGAATTAGTAGTAAGGTGAAGCGCGTGAATTACGTAGTAATAGTCGAGCACTTAGAAGCAGAGCTGTCACCATGGCTGCTACTTGAATATAGACATGTATCGCGTATTCACGGAAGAGATCACACGTGGTTTACCAATGTCCCCGCTAGGTATCACAGAATAATTAAAAATTACGGTAGAGTATTCGAGGAGAGCGTTATTGATCTACTAGTAAGTGGAGCACTGAATCCACATGAGACAATTATACTCGACCCTCAAGCACCACGTAAATTACAGTACAGTGATTTAGCCACAGTCAAGTACGTTATTATTGGTGGTATACTGGGAGATCACCCGCCGCGAGGTAGAACTAAGACACTCCTAACTAGTAGGGTTCCTAGTAGTGTTAAAGCATTTAATATTGGTGAAGCACAGTACAGCATAGACGGCGCGGCATACTACGTGAAGTACCTGCTTGATCACAGGGGTGAAGAGGGATTTCAGTACGTAGATGGAGTCACGGTGGAGACAGAACACGGATACGTATTCCTACCTTACAGATACCCTCTTGTTGATGGAAAGCCACTACTAGCAGACGGCTTAGAGTACTACTTAAAACACCGTAAACTCAGAGAGGATATTTGGAGAGAAATACACTGTTCTAATCGACAATCACACTAATAAGCTAACTCCTCAACATTACCTCAATAACTTCAATTGCGTCATTTAACCTCTTAACTACAGGTATCCGCAGTGTTTTACACAACTCAATACTACTCTGACTCCTAGCGTAGAGAACTGGTTTAAGACCGGCTAGTACTGAGCCAATAACATCTCTCCTACAAGAGTCACCAATGTGAACAGTCTCTTCGGGTTTTACTCTAATAGCTCTAAGCGCGTGGAGAAATATCTCTGGGTTAGGTTTTTCACACCCTATATCAGCCGAAGAGGCGAGATAGTCAACATACTCTCTTAACCCAGCGTTTTCTAGTAATTTGAGCGCACCATCAGTTGAAAAAGACGTGTTAGTTACAACTACGACTCTCAATCCACGACTCTTAGCGTATGATAATAGTTCACGGGCTCCCTGCACAGGTACCGGTTTATAGTCATATGCACCCTTCTCGTACTCAAAGCCAGCCTCTTCAAGAGCTTTATCACTATTAACACCGAGGAGTAGAGCTACTATCTTCGCGTATAGTCTCGGAGGTATTACTCCCTTAAACATAGCTGTCTTCTTGTATATTTCAACTACAGAGTTGAAGTCAATGTCGCTGTATTTGCTTATAGCTCTCCAGAGAGCTTTAAGCCTCATGAGTGTGTAGGTTTCCAGTGGCCCGGGTTCATCTTCTATTAGTGTTCCCCACATATCTACAGATAGAGCCTTAATCACCTAGACTACACCTAGTGTCTTTGATAACTCGAATAGTATAATTACTGTTAAAATCCACGTAGCGTAAAATGTCGCGAGACCGCGGAGGTATAATTGGAACTTACTAGTAGGCTTGTACTTTACAGCAACATAGATTACTGTAG
>JAJHQQ010000031.1 GCA_020833245.1 Desulfurococcaceae archaeon | reverse complement strand
GCGTAGAGACACTAGTACTATTAAAATAATGCTGTAAAGTAACAATGGAAAAGTACACATAGATAAGATAAGACAATTTAGAGCCATTTGAATCTACATGGATAACATATAGTAGTGACGTGGATTTTTAAACTTCAATGCTAGTTGTATAGTAGTGCATTTTAATATGGTGGTGTTACTGATGAAAACTGATCTCATAGGTAACTACTCGACTCACCAATATATTTCCCGCCGTGGGCAAGGTGTGCCGGGGATATGGGTATTACTCTGCTTATTCACCGTGTTGTTTTATTTTCTGATTGATTGACGTGAATGGGTTTTTAACCGTTGGTTTTTCACTCCTTACAACGTGTTATGTTTTTCTCTATGTGTTTTGGTTTTAATTAGTGTTTTATTCTATTAGCTCTCTTATTTTCTGTATTATTTTTCTTGCTCTATCTGGGTCTGTGGGGTTTCCTGCTTGTCCTTGTTTCTTGATATATGAGCCTATGATTACCCCATCTGCTGTTTTAGCTACTTTATCTATGTTTTCTAGTGTTACGCCACTGCCAACTATTACTGGTTTAGGAGAGTACTTCTTTGTTAACTCTACTAGTCTTATTGGTGGTGGTTCACCGGTCTTTAACCCTGTTACTACTAGCGCGTCTGCCCCGCCTCTCTCAACGTACTCGTCTACTAGCTCTCGATAATAGTCTTCTATACTGCTCTTAGCAGTAGTCGAGGTAGTAGCCTCGATAAGGCTTAGTGAGAACCTCAGACTCGAGGCGTGCTTTACGAGTATATCCGCGTACACCTCTACTCCAGGGTGACTTAACCTGAGAGCCCTTAGCCTCGGGGCCTCTGGCTCAATAACGCCGGAGTCGGATATAATTGTCTCCACGAGCGCGTTTACTCTAATAAACCTCGCTCTAGACGCCACAGCCACGCTGTAAGCCTCTCTCCCCGAATTCCTCAGCAAGTTTACACCTACTTTTAGACTAGTAGCCCTCACGACTTCTCTCACAATACTCGTCATAGAGCACAGCGTGACTGGATCCCGCACTCTTTTAGAGTACGGGTAGTCACCGTAATTCTCCAATATTACGCCACTATAACCGAGCTCCTCGAGGATCCTGGCCTCTCTAACAGCGTAGTCAATAATGCTATTCAAGTCCACGTGGTAGTACAGCGAAGGCAACCTCGGTAGATGTATAACTGCAATGACTTCTCCCAGCAACCTTAAAACACCTAGATACTAGGTATGAGAAGAGCAGCACTAAATACTTGAGTAAACAGGGTTTGTGTAGAGAGAACTAGTTAACCAGTATACTACTAGAATAGTTAAATACGACACAGTAAATGATAAACTAACCAGCTAAGAGACTAGTTAGCTCTTAACGAGCAGTTCGTTCAGAGCACCCGCGTGCTGCGAGGGCTTTCTTAAGGATTTCTATCAAGTACCCCTCTTCTCCTGGAATACCCACGCCTACTAGCTCTCCATCTACTAGTAACTCGGGGTCTTCGCTCTCGCCGTCTAGCACGGTTATCTCTACGTGCTCGCCGAGCTCGCGCTCTAATATGTCTCTCACTTCGAGTAGCCAGGAGTATAGCGTGTACCTCCAGTAGTTGTCTCTGCCACGCACCGTTACTAAGACCACGCTTAATTCGCCTCTAGGCTACTCTACTGTAACGGTCTTAGCGAGGTTTCTCGGGCGGTCTGGGTTTAACCCCTTAGTTGTTGCGGTGTAGTATGCTAGTAGCTGTAGGGGTGGAGTGTGAGATATTGGTGTGAGAAGCCAGTGCGGGCAAGAAACCTCGATTACGTGGTCTAAAAGCCCCTTTAACGGGCTGCCTTCACACACAACACCCACGGTCTCAGCTCCGCGGGCCCTCATCTCCTCAATGTTCCCCTTAATAGCCTGCTCAACAAGGCTAATCCCCGGTGCCACGAAGACTACGGGGAACTTGCTCTCGACCAGGGCTATGGGCCCGTGTTTAGACTCGCCTGCAGGGTAAGCCTCAGCGTGTATGTAGGCAATCTCCTTGATTTTCAGTGCACCCTCCCTAGCTACTGGGACACCTATGTGTCTACTCAAATAGTACATACTGGACTTGCTAGCATAGGACTTAGAGAGCTCTCGTGCAAGCTCCTCACTCCTCTCTAAGCTGATCTCAGCTACTCGCGGAGCCCTCTCTAGTAGACTCGTAACCTCTGAGTACTCGCTTCTCGATAAGACCCCCGTGTACTCGGCGACCCCGGCTATGAGCCAAGCTAGTAGGAGTGTCTGCGTCAAGAAGGTCTTAGTGGCTGCAACCCCTATTTCAGGGCCTGCTCTAGTGTATAGTGCTATGTGGCTCTCTCTTGGAATAGCGGAGTCAACGACGTTTGACACAGCTAGCACTCTAACACCGCGCTCTTTAAACTTCCTAACAGCTTTAATTACATCCATAGTCTCCCCGCTCTGGCTTATTGCTACTAAGACGTCTCCCTCACGAGCGGACTCACTGTAAGCCTCGTACTCGCTGGCGATGAAGGGAACTGCGAGTATTCCCGTAAGAGTACTCGAGGCAATAGCGTAGAACTCAGCGGCGTGATAGCTCGTCCCCGCGCCGGTTACAAACACTCTCCCATTAGCCTCTACAATAGCCTTAACCGCGAGCGGGAGCTCCTTGGAGCTCTTCAACCCAGCAATAGTGCTCTTCAACGCCTGCGGCTGCTCGTATATCTCCTTAATCATGTAGAAGGGGTAACCCCCCTTTGAAGCCTCTTCAACACTCCACTCAACGAGCCTAATGTAAGCTGAGTAGTCAACAGGTTTACCAGTAGCCAAGTCCTCTACGTAGACACTACTCGGAGTAGCGTAGCCTACCCAGTGATCTCTGAGCACCACTACGCGGCGCGTGTGGTCTAGTATAGCTGGAATATCGCTCGCGAGGACATTGTACCCGTCTCCAACGCCAACTACGAGCGGGCTGTCTTTCTTAGCGAAGAATATCTTGTTCTCCTCGAGACTAGTGATCATTAGTATGGCGTAAGTCCCCCTTAACTCCCTTATAGCTCTCTTAAAAGCCTCGTAGACGTCTCCTGTATCCCGATAGTATTCCTCAACTAAGTGAACAATAACCTCGGTATCCGTATCGCTCTTGAAGACGTGGCCTCTGCCAATAAGCCTCTTCTTGAGCTCATCGTAGTTCTCTATTATCCCGTTGTGAACTACCGCGAAGACCCCGCTACAGTCAGTGTGAGGGTGTGCATTAATATTTGAGGGGGCCCCGTGCGTAGCCCACCTTGTGTGCCCTATACCAGTTGAGCCAGTGTACTTTGTGAAGCCTAGTTTCTCCTCTAGGTCTCTGAGCATTCCCTTACCCTTAGCGACGTGGAGTTTCCTCTCGCAAATTACAGCTATACCCGCGGAGTCGTACCCCCTATACTCTAGTCTCAGTAACCCCTTGTACAGTAGTTTTCCCAGTTCTCGTGGACTACTGTAGCATAAGCCAATTATACCGCACACGGAGTAACCCTTACCTCTTAGTGTTTAACTCTTAGTGAACACGGGTGTAATAAGCACGCTCACGGTGAATAGTTGCTTAAATACTGCGCGTTGACTAGGTATTCGTGGTGTGAGCTTGGAGTTTTTGGTTTTAAAAATTACTGGTAAAGCGTTCACTACGAGTGATCTCCTTGTAAAGTACGCCAAGGTGATCAGAGATATCTCAAAGACACACAGAGTCGTCGTGGTTACAGGAGGCGGAGAGGTGGCTAGAAAGTACATTGAGCTAGCGCGTGAAGTGGGAGTCACTTCAAACTACTGGCTAGACGAGATCGGAATATGGGTGTCTAGACTAAACGCGCTCATCTTAATTGGGGCACTGAGTCCACTAGCCTCACCAACACCCCCGAGAACTCTCGAGGAGATTGTGAGATCCGCTCTAGTATACCCGGTTACAGTAACAGGCGGATTAATACCAGGTCAATCCACAGCATCAGTGCTACTACAAGCCGCAGAGGCTCTTGGAGTTAAGAGAGTGTACTACTTCTCCGCTATTGGCAAAGTCTACACTAAAGACCCAACTAAGCACCCAGACGCCAAGCCTCTGAGTGAGCTCTCAGCGTCGGAGTTGAAGAAGATTGTAGAGCAGAAGACTCTCCCGGGGGACTACGCGCTAATAGACTCACAGGCCCTAGAGTACGCTATTAGAAGCGGTGTTGAGATACAGGTACTGGACTACAAGAACCCGGAGTTAATGTTCGAAGCAATGAGAGGCAAGAATCCAGGTTCGAGAATACTCCCCAAGTAGCAGGGGCAGGGTAGTTGTCGCTGATAATACTGCTTTCTATTAAACCAAAGTACGCTGAGGAGATACTCAGTTGTTATAAGGAGTACGAGTTGCGTAGAGGAGTAGTCTTCAGAAAGGGCTGTAGAATAGTGCTCTACGCGTCTACTCCTCTGAGAGCTATTATTGGGGAATTCACGGCGGGTAGAATGCTCACCGGTGAGCCGGATGAAATAGTAGAGTTTATCAGAGCTACTGGGCCGAGAGGCGTCACAGAGGAGGATATATCGTACATTGCAGAGGAGAGGTGTAGGGTCTCAGCAATAGAGGTAATCAATCCCGTTAAATATCGACACGCAATAACACTCGGTGAGCTGAGAATGCATGGTTTACGAAATCCTCCGAGATCATATTTGGTTCTCAGACTGGAACACCCTGTTCACGCAAAGATCCTCAGCTTCTCGATGGTTTATCTAGGCTCTAGTTTTCTGGCAACGCGCCTAGCCCAGTATAGGAGGACTTTTACCTCATACTGAGATGGAGTAGACCTCGCAACTAGTCTTCTCAGCGCTATATTACACCTCTTTCTCTTATCTTCCGAGCTGACAACGTGCTCTGTTACCTTCTCAAGGGTGCTTATGAGCTTCAATAAGTCTTCTCTAGTGGCTCTTGGCGGGATGTTCGTAGCCGGTTTCTTCCCCTTCTTCCAGAGCTCCCAGAGGAATATCGCGACCGCCTGAGACACGTTTAGTACAGGGTATCCTGGGCTCACCGGAATTGTAACTAGGAAATCGGCTTTTAATAGCTCATTGCGCGTTAACCCAGTGCTCTCGCGGCCAAAAATAAGGGCTAATTTACCGGCACGAGGGTAGATTTTCTCGGCGAAATCCTCAATTGTTACAGCTTGCCTCACAATGTCTCCCACACTGTACCCGATAGCACTAGTCGCCGCGGAGGTCTCAACACCTCTCAGCGCATCTTCGAGGCTACTAGTAATCACGCTTCTCAGTAACAGGTCTCTTCCCCCGGCAGCGTACTTTAAAGCCTCTTCGACGCTCGCAACGGGGTTTACTAAGTACAACTCGTCTACCTCGAAGTTAGCGCACGTCCTCGCTATTACTCCGAGGTTTACGGGGCCCTCAATTCCCACTAGGACTACTCTGAGATTCACGGGTGAAACACCCCTCCACTGCTACCAGTGTCTCGAAGAAAAAGCTCTTAGTTTTCTCCGCGAGGATCTTGAAGCCAAGGTTTACTAGAAAGGAGCGTATAGCCTCGGGCTTAGACAGCGTTGAGTACACGAGGAAAAGCCCCCCATGGTTCTTGAGTAGAGAAGCGGATGCATTAATAAAGCACAACGCCTTCTCGTAGCCTAAAACACCCCCGTCAACCGTGACGTCGCTTGGAGCGCTCTCCTCTAGTGGCAGGTACGGTGGGTTTGCGAGGACAATGTCAGCGGAGCGCACCCTAATAGGTAGCTCTCCACACGCGTCGCCACGTATGATCAGGGAGAACGCGTCAACTCTATTTAGTTCAGTGTTGAGGCTCGTTGTTTTAACGGCGTCGCCCTGTACGTCAATGAAGACTACTCGCTTACACCTCCCAGCGAGTAGTGCGTGTATGCCTAGAACCCCACTTCCACAGCCTAAATCCACGCAGAGGTCTCCCACTGCACAGCTATCGTTAAAGAGATCTAGGAGTAGCCACGTGTCGTCAGCGGGCTTGTAGACCTCGCCCATGTACTCTAGCTTGGGATTTACTTGCACGCGACTACACCTCTCTCCCGTAGAGTCCTGGCCAAATCTAGCAGAGTCTCCTCGCTGAGCATAAACACCCTCATACCTGAAATCCTCGCACCTAGAGAGCCCAGCTCACTCACTCTTATACCGAGCATCGAGGTGAGGACTCTACTTACAAGTCTCCTCCTCTGAGTGAATAGAGCCTTCGTTAACACCTCCAGTGCGCAGATATCTTCACTGTACGGTCTTTTACGCTCAAGGACAACTAGTTTATGTGAGACCTCCGGTTCAGGGTAGAAGCTCTCAGGAGGGTAGACACCCTTCTCTTTTACGTCGAAGAGCACTCTGATAAGTACCGTTAACTTCCCATAAGCCCTAGTACCCGGCTCAGCTAGTAGGCGATCTACGACCTCTCTCTGCATTGTCAACACTGCTCTCTTAACGCTATTAGTCCTCGCTATTTTCACAAGGAGGTCTGATGTAGCGTGATATGGAATATTTGAGACGATTTGCTCTACTCCAGGGCCTGGGAGGTACACTCGGGCGTCAGCGTTGACGACAACGAAGCGGTAGTCTTGTATAACGCTAGAGGAGACTTCACACAGTTTTCTGTCTAACTCAATGCAAGTAAGCCTAGTGGTCTTCGCTACGAGGACAATCGATAGTGTACCTAGACCACACCCTATCTCGACGGTATCACATGTAGCAGTGAAGGCATAGATGTCATTTATAAGGCGAGGGTCTACGATAAAGTTTTGGCTGAGGCTCTCGCGCGGCTTTATTCCATATGCCTGTAGTAGTCTCAGGGTCCACTTGAGGATCTCACTTCGGCTCATTGCGAGCGGGTTAAATGAGCTCACCATAAAGTTTCTCCAAGTAGCCTAGGTAGACCGCCGTCTTCTCTCTCGGCCTGATAAACAAGTAGTACTTCTCACCACCCATTAGCTCAGTGATAACGCGGTCAACCAGGATTTTAACGGGGTCCACTCTCGCCCTCTCCTTAATGTCACTGAAACTAGTAAATCTAGCCTTTCGCCTCTCATCTAGTATTGTCTCAAGAGTCTTAGTCCCTATTTCAGGGAGTAGTCTAAGTGAGTGCAGTCTGATATTAATAGGCTCAGCGGTATTAAAGAACTCTACGAACACGGGCTCGCTCTCTAGTATAATCCTCCTCACCGCCTCTGGGAGATTAGACCTGGCTAGAGCTGTGAGCTCACCGTAGCTGATTGGTATAATGTCTCTAATTCCACTATACTCCCCCAGCTCTAATTTACTCAGAACTTCTACTCTAATAACCGGTAGAGGTGTGGCTTCGAGTAGCGTAAAGTACCTTGTCCCTACACCCTGAATAAGGGGGCTACTTCTGTGCCTTGGGTGTATGTCGTGTGGATTACCGGTCTCCAAGTAGTCTAGCACGTAGATGGCGTCTTCATAACGGCGTCCTCTCCGAGGCCTCTCGCTCCGCCTGTAGAAAAACCCAGACAACTTATAAGACCCCAGTTGAGTGTGTTGAAAATAAGCCTCTATTTTCTAATTTACAGCATTCCGAGTAATATTCCTTATGACTCTGAACAGTAGTCTCTAATAGTGCTAATAATCGCGTCTAGTACTCCCTGCTCAAAAGTCTTCTCTTCGACTTGTAAGATGGCTGTTAACTCGTCTATACTAGTTGGGCATATGTTCATTATCATGACAATGCTCTCCTCTTTTAATCCTAATTGTTCAAGCTTACTGCGCAGTTCCATGGCGCGGTCGCTCTGTACACGTGAAAACTTCCTCAAATACTCGTACACTCTGTGAGTAAGCGTCGAGCTCGTTATGCTCTCCTCTCTAACCCTCTCAATGTAGTGCAGTGTCTCTGGATTAGAGAGGAGCTTGATATTCTCGGCTTTAATCTTGTTAAAGACGCTCACGAGCACACACCACTCAAGAGGACGTGAGCTTAACTTCTAGTTAAGCCTGGGGACTAGTAGCCTCAGTTGTAATCTCAGTAGCGGGTCTTAAATGCTCTGGTCTAACAAACAGCGTCTTCTCCTTATTACCGAGCGCTACGCTCACTACATAGCACTTTCCGCGTTTACCAATAATCACTCCTGTTTTACCGTGATATCTTCTATGCGGCATTCCCGAGTAAACAGAGGGGTTGATCACTATGTGGACTCTGTCGCCTATATTGTAATTAATCATGAGTAGGCTTAGTGGCGGAACACCTCCACGCTCTCTCACGCTTTTCTTTAGTAGTTTCCTCGTTCTATGCCTGTATCCTCTGGGCGCTTTAACCACGAGATCTCACCGAGCTCTACCAGTGCGAGTTAAGCACTAATATCTTGATACTGTCTAGTCCTTTAAAAATAAATTTCCCGGCGTGAAATCCCATGCGGATCAAACTGCCTCTCGACGTAGAGCACATCGAGCTCTACTGGTATGAGGACCTTGTTTAGAGTAGATGAGAAAGAGGGGATTGTGCGCCCCTGATCACCGTGTACGAGCTCTTTAACGTATAATCCCCCATCACAGTGTATTAGCGCCTCGAACAGCGTAGAGCTTATCTTAAAGGTTTTAACAGCGTATACTCTCCTAACTCTCTCACGCTCTCCCTTCTTTCTCCTCAATACACGTAAAGGAGTCTTCTGGTGTATAGAGACGTTTTTAAAGACCTCTTCGAGCTTTAATAAGTCGCTCTCATCTATGTCCCCTAGTAGAGAGTAGACACAAACCCTGTAAACTTTACTAGTCCTCTTCGACAGCTCTTTCAGAGCAGTAATAGTCTTCCTCGAGGCAGCGCCCTCGATGCTGAGGACTACGGGATCAGCTCCCCAAGTCTCCAAGTGCTTCCTGATCTCTTCTAAGTCAACCCGCCTTCTAGCCGGGGACTTCACTTCGACTACTAGTGGGCGCCCAGACCCCAACATGCGTGCATCTACGTCCTCGCGGCCGGCTGCGTGAATAATAGCTCTACTGGCACCAAGTAGTTCTCTAAATATTTTTTCAAC
>JAJHQQ010000030.1 GCA_020833245.1 Desulfurococcaceae archaeon | reverse complement strand
TTACTCTAACATATACTACTGCTACTACTCTACCGTAATCGTCAACACCATACTTCTTGTCAATGTCAAGGTAAACTACTCCACCGTACTGAGCTAGTAGATTAGTGAGATTACCTTTAGCCCACAGCCCCTCATCCGTCGTTAACTCAGGAGCATTAATATCCGCAAATCTCACTATTAACCTGTACTCGCCGGCGACAAGTACTGGTGGAGATATGTGGACAGTGTCTCCATCAACAACCTCTGTGACTACTACTCTAGCGTGTGGGAAGTCGCTGTGTATGCCAACTGTTTCCTGTGAGAGTACTACTGGAGTAAATGCCACTATTAATAGAACTGTTAGAGCCACCGTTGAGAACACTCTACTTAACCTCATATTTTCGCACCCTGGTGAGATAGTTATGTTGTGAAAGGGTATATATATTTAATCCTCGCCCAAAGAGCGAGTATAGTGTTTCACTACAGGGATCCGCTAATCGGTGTTCGCGACTAGCCACTACTAGTCTTCGTGTTTCACAGCGCGCTTACTCGTAACAGGCTCAACGTGGGCAGTCGCTACGTATCCCAGTTCACTCTTAATTCTCTCCTCTACTAGTGACGCCACTTTGTGAGCCTCTTCGAGAGTGATGTTGTCCGGGAGGTCTATGTGTAGTGTGACCTCCACGTGCTCGCCGTACTCGTGGACGTGAATGTGGTGTACACTCAGAACAAGGGGGCTGGTACTCTTAGCTAACTGCTCAATTCTCTCAATTACATCTCTACTAGGAGCTTTTCCGAGTAGCATACTCGAGGACTCTAGTACTAGCTTAATAGCTGTGTAGAGTACAAATAGAGATATTAGTAAACCAGCTACGCCGTCAAGCCACCAGTACTCACCCCCAATCAAAAAGGCTACTGCGAGAGCCAGGGTTAAAACCGCGTCTGTTCTGTGGTGCCAAGCATCACTTCTAATTGACTGAGACCTGTACTTACCGGCTAGTTTAAAAGCCCACTCTGCGAGAACCTCTTTTACAATGCTCGAAGCCAAGAGCAAAACAACTAGGAGTATAGAGGAGTGGAGCGGAGAGCCCTCTACTATTTTTCTAAAGCTCTCAGCACTAATCTCGTAAGCCGTGAATCCCAACGCTACTCCAATAACAAGAGCCGCTATAACCTCAGCTCTGCCGTGTCCAAATGGGTGCTCTGAATCCGGCTTTTTAGATGACACTTTAAACCCCACGATAACTACTAGTGAGGTTAAACAGTCTGAGAGAGTGTGAACAGCGTCAGCGATCACCGCAATAGAGTTGTAGAGTAAACCAGCGTAGAGCTTAACTAGGAAGAGCACAACGTTAACTAAAATTGACACAGAGCCCTCAACATAACCAGCTCTCACTCTATCATTCAGCATAGACATTCACGTGACATTATCGGCGAGTTCCTTATAGCGACATGGATATTAAATAATTATGTGTGAATTAAAAAGAGAACCGTGACAAGAACGATTACTAATTAGTGTGAGTGATTTAACGTGAGCGCTGAGCTGAGAGTACTTGAATTCCTCCTCTATAAGAGGAGGACTCTTATTGGTGAAGTAGCCAGCCTCCTAGGTTACAGTGAGTCACTAGTAATAGAGGTTGTGAACAATTATAGTGACCTAGTTAAATTAGTGAACGAGGAGGTAATTGTAGTTAAACCAATTGAGCTAGCTATTGCTCTGAGTGAGAGGGGTGTCGAGTTAAAGCGTATTAGTGAGCACTTAGACTGGCGCGACTTCGAGGCTTTTACCTCCAGGATTCTCGAAGAGTCGGGTTACAGTGTTCACCGCGGCGTTAAGTTGACTACTCCCGTGAGGTTTGAAATAGACGTCATAGGTGTAGACCCGGTTAGTGGTATTGGACTAGTAGTTGACTGTAAACACTGGTCAATTGCGAGTAGGAGTAGGCTAGTTGAGGCGGCTGAGAGACACTACGAGAGAACTTGTAAACTAGTGAAGTACTACTCTCGCGTTAAGCAACTATACAGGGCTCTCGAAAAAGCCACTAGACTATTACCACTGGTAATTACGCTGACTACCCCCAGTATTAGAGTACACAGTAGAGTATTGTTCGCGTCTATTAGAGAGCTCCCTGCTCTACTGAGAGAAATATACGTGGTTATAGATCACTACGAAGTAGAGCCCATTACTCTACCTAGAATTTAGCTCCGTGTTTAAATAAATACTACTCCGCACTAATAGTATCGTGGGGGCTGACTTGACGCGCGTAGTACTACCCGAGGCGAAACTCTTCAAAGAAGTAGTAGACGCGATTAGCAACTTAGCCGACGAGGTCTCAATTACACTAAACCCCGATGGCCTAGTTGTGAGGGCAATGGATGTTGACCAGTCCTCTC
Source organism: Desulfurococcaceae archaeon (assembly GCA_020833245.1). Classification (GTDB taxonomy): domain Archaea; phylum Thermoproteota; class Thermoprotei_A; order Sulfolobales; family Desulfurococcaceae; genus UBA285. The sequence goes on along the minus strand of JAJHQQ010000030.1, from coordinate 6,653 downwards.
TACTAGAAGTAAACTTCCCAAGAGACATGTTTCTCGAGTACGATGTGGCAGAGCAGGAGGTTATAGGGGTCTCAGTTAGTAATTTGAAAAAAGTGCTCAAGCACTTGAAGAAAGGCGAAAACCTAGCTATTATCCCAGAGGGCGACTTCGTTAAGTTCTCAATTGGAGAGGGCGGGGTATCAGCTAGGAGGTTTAAATTTAGAAACCTAGATGTAGCGGCCCCTGAAATACCGGGGCTCGAATTACAGTTCACAGTGTCTGCTCAAATAATGACACAAGCCCTGAGAAAAATACTAGAAGACATCGAAGAAGTTGGGGGTAACGCTGAGTTTGACGCTAAAGAAGACACTCTAGTAATAAGAGCTGTTGGTGTGGGTAGAGTTGAAGCCAAGTTCTCTAAGGGGTCTCTCGCCGCAATATCCCTAGAGGTCACAGAGCCCGCAACTGCTGTTTACGACGCGGCTAAGTTGACAAATGTGCTATCAGTAACTAAGATCTCGGATATTGTTAAATTAGAATTTGCTAGTAAAATGCCTCTCAAAGCAGAGTTCATAGTGGGGCCTGGTAAAGTAGTGTACTTGTTAGCGCCATACGAGTCTGCTTAGTTGAGTACACTGGTGCGATTTTTGAGTACGAGTGGCTCGCACATACACGTTGTTTTCACCGCTCTAACTAATATTACACGAGAGCACTCCTGTAGTGAGTACACTGTATTAAATGACGTAGCAACAGCTCTCTACGGCCTAGTTAAGCCTTTGGAAGAAGTGAGGTATTTAGTTAGTAGTGATCGCGCCGAATCACTAGTCTACACGGTACTCAAAGCACACGGGGTGAGCGAGCACCACGCTGAGGTTCGAGAGAAACTGAGAGAACAGGGACTAGTCGCTGTATCCACAGTATTCTACCCTCTACTAGTAGTCGAGACTGCTAGGGGCCCACTGGAGAGGGAGTTGATTTCTAGATCGCAATTAGTGAGTATCGGGGAGTATAAGCTGTGTGCTCCGAGATTAGAGCACCTCATAGTTAAACTCATATCAATGAAGCTATACCCCTACTCGCTGTACGGCTACACTCTCTTCTTTACTTGGCTTAGCTCAGGGAGAATTAACGTGGAGCTACTAGTAGACTTACTGAGAACTAGTGGTGTCAGTGTCGAGGATGTCGCCAGGAGTGTCGAGGAAATGCACGATCACATAGTTCTATTTAAACCTCACGAATTCGACAAGAGCCAACTTGAGTACTTTAAAAACCTCCTATTTAGTGTAAAGTAGAGGATGTATAATTAGAGTGCTTAGAGGGAGGTATTTGTGTCGAGTGAGAGCTTATTTAGTAAAATAAGCCCACAGTCCACGGGCCAAGAGGAGCTAGTTAAGGTACTAGCTGATAAGAAGTACGAGGTTGTAGGGTTATTTGGGCCTACGGGTAGTGGTAAGAGCCTCTTCAGTGTAATCTACGGATTAGACAGTGTTATAACAGGCAGGTATAGGAGGTTTATTGTTACTCGGCCAATAATCGACGTTGTAACAGGCAGAGAGCTGACCTCAGCCGACCTCGGCGAGCTCTACTACAAGATAGTGCAGTCTTACATAGAAGACCTCGTTTCGGGTTTTGTAGAGTGGAGTAGAGTACAGGAGTTAGTTAGTAAAGGTCAAGTAGTTATAGCTGACACTCACTACTTAAAGGGCAGGACTTTCGACGACTCAGTAATACTGCTCGACGACGCGCAGAGCTTACCTGTTGAGAGCGCTATAGAGGTAATTACGAGGCTCGGGAAGAACAGTAGGCTAATAATAGCCGGAGATCCGGTGTTCCAGAGGAGTATAGGTAGTCGTGACTCGGCGTCAATGCTCCGAGAGCTACTACTAGGCGAGGAGAACGCTAGAATAGTGGATCTCGGGTTAAAAGACATAGTTAGACCAGGTGCTAGGAGGGGAATTAAGCTACTACTCGAGTCCAAAATGAGAAGTAGGCAGTTAGATGAGACTGAGAAGCTTGTTCTCAGTTCTCTCCGCGTACACGCACCGGACGCTGACGTGGTCACTGTTGTAAACCTCGTTGACCTGAAGAAAACGTATAGTATTACTAGTGAGCACACGCCTGACGCGCTAGTAGTAGCGAAAGAGGGTTATCAGGGTAGAGTTGTAGGCAGGGGAGGAGAGAGAGTGCAGAGTATTGAGAGAGACACGGAAATGAAGATTAGAGTTGTCGAGTTAACACTAGACTTTAAGCCATTTATAAGAGCTGTTCACCCCGTTAGCTGGGTTTACAAACACGTAGTAGACGTAGACTTCGCTGGCCCAAACATAGCTGTTAAAATAGAGAGTAACGCCTATGGCCCCTTCGTGGGCCAGAAAGGAGTACACGTAAGGTTCCTAGAACACTTCTTCAGGAGAATACTCGACACCGGAGTTAGATGCTACGAGGTAGAAGTAGAAGAAGGGAGGTCTGCGAAGCGTAGTAGAGCAGAGAGGAAATAGGTGCTTCAATAATGTATTCTGGTTTTAAGTCCTCCTCGAGAACGCGGCGGCAAGGACTACGAGGACTATTAGTACTAGTATTATTGGCATTACTTCCCACAGTAGCTCCTCGAGTTCTTTAATTAAACTAATTGGATGTTCAAATAAAGTAGCATGAGTCTCCGTAGACGTTGCTATATTTACCTGTATGCTTCTATTTTCAACAGCTCTAACTAAGTGATCAAAGTAGTTGCTAAGACTACTTAGTGTTAATTCACCACTAAATACACTACTAAAAGAGTTTTCTGACAGGACTGCTATTACCTGTGTTGCATTAATAGCTCTATGGAGCTCTAAAAAGCTCTTTACAGCTTCTCCAGGTACAGTTGTTTCTCGCCCATAGTTCTCAACTATAAATACCCGGTCAATAAATGACCCGGCAAGGAAATCTAAGGAGATCCAGCCTATTCCGGGAATATATGCGAGTGTAAAGGCGTGCGGCCCGTTATTAATAAATCCGTATGTGACGTTCTCTACTGGTAGTGTTATATTGAAACTTTCTATAAATGTGTAACCGTACACGATGGTTGCGGGTATATTATAGTAGTTAAGGAGCTCAACTAGAACCCTCGACATGTCATCGCAGTCTCCTCTCCTAGTCTCAATAACCTCATCAATACTTCTCGGAGACGCTGAGGGATCGTACTTGATAAAAACAGAGTACACGAAGAAAGCCGCTGTAACAGCTAATCCTAGTCTACTAGCACTACTAGTGCTCATATTGTAGCGGGATGAAAACCACGACTCGTACTCGGGGACAACGACTTCGACTACTACTCTCCTAGGCTCTGCGAGGAAGCCTCTCACCACTTCTTCCGGTATTTCAGCTCTACCCTCGCTAACATTGAAGCGAGGGTCTTCAAGAGCTCTTAAAACGTAGTCTCTCACAGTTTTTAAAGGCTTACTACACACTTCAACTCTACTTATAAAGAACCCCGTGAAGTTTTCACCGGCTTTAACTGTAAACTCGAATAGCCAGGTAGTCTCATTGTACTCAACACCGTAATGTAGTAGGTGGTGAACTATCTGCGTAAATCCCTCTGCGAGCGTAATATTAGTAGGCGTCTCGAGAACAAGTCTCTCAGTTATAGTGGAGTTATAGATGACAATGCCGTTAAGGAAGTAAAGTGTGTAACACTCAAAGCCCTGGGTGCTAATATCTGTAGTATGGCTTGTGGGCAGAGTAGATGCTAGTAGTACTACTAGAAATAGTATCGCAGAGTAAGCACTGTGCTTCAAGAGGTCTTCACCAATCACTCATAGTGGTAAGTTGGTATTAGGACGTTAAATAATTACTTAGCGATATACAAGTCTACGACAACTTGGTGCTGCCTTGGCCCAACATTTCTAATTTTTCTCACATGGCTCACAGTGTAGCTTCTCGCGGAGATCTCGGCTAGTCTCTCACTAATTACTCTAAGTGCTTTAGTCCTCCAGTGCTCTCCGCGCTCGGTTCTAACGTGTAAGTATACGTGCACCCACCCACTATTCTTCAAGGAGTCAACAGCGTATGGTAAGTAGTCGAGAGCTAACTCTGGGTAAGGCATTAAGACCCTGTTAACACTACTCGATAGTTTAGAGGCTACGTCTTTGGCGTCGCCGAGAACCGGGTGCACTTTGTCTTCTACGTGATTAAGCTTTATGTTCTCAACCATGTAGTAGTAGGCGTCTGGGTTAATGTCTACGCTGTAAACTCTTGAGGGGTTAGAGTGTTTAGCTATAATAATGCTGAATAAACCCGCGCCTGCAAACATGTTAAAGACCACTTCGCCTGGGTTTACAAGCCTAGCTACTCTTATGTGCTCGTAGTTTAAACTCGGAGAAATATACACTCTGTTAATGTCTACTTTAAATACACAGCCGTGCTCCCTGTACAGCGTCTCACTCCTCTGCTCACCCGCGAGCCACACGTGTCTCCTCAGCCTGTATGGGCCTTCAATGCCAGGTATAGAGGCCCACACTGATTTAACGTGTGGTATTCTATTCAAGATCTCCTCGCCCAGAGGCCTTAGCTCCTCAGGGTTCATGTTAAGCGGTGATCTAATGAGCGCGATGTCACCTATAAACTCAATTCTCCTCCAAATTCTCCTAGCGAAATCCTCGCCGAGGACCTCTCTAGCCACTCTCTTTAAAAGGTCTCCTCGAGTCACTTTGTTTCTCACCGTACTGGCAGATCTCTAGTAGTACGCAGTTCTCGCATAGTGGTCTCTTGGCTTTACAAGTCTCGCGGCCGTGCTCAATTAGTAGTAAGTGTAGCTCTAAGTACTTCTCGGGTCTAGTATTACGTGCCCAGAATGAGCTTATTTCCTCGTAGTCTCTCCTCTTAGCAAAGCCTAGTCTAAGAGTAATTCTAGTAATGTGCGTGTCCACGGGGAAAACCGGCTGATTAAAGTACATTAGTAAAACCACGTCCGCGGTCTTGTATCCTACTCCGGGGAGTCCTAGTAGGATTTGCCTCACCTCTCTAACTCCCCTACTTCGAATAGCGTGCTCAACTAGGCCCTCTATGTCTCTCTCCACGAAGACTTTAGCTAATTCAATTAGCTTTTTAGACCTGTTGTAGTGCATTCCAGCAGGCCTAATTAACTCAGCTAACTCTTCTAGTTGTAGACTAGTTATCTTCTCGGGCTTGATCACGCCTAGCCTATCCTTGAGGTTGCTGTACGCTCTCCACGCGTTCTTATCACTAGTATTCTGGCTGAGTACAACGGCGACTATAAACTCAAATAGTGATACTCCACTAAGCCTTGGAGCCACGAAGTCGTCTACGCTGAGAGTATACCTTGATTTAAGCTTCTCGTGTACCAGATCCCCGATCAAGAGGAGGAGAGCCCCTCTACGGGTAAATTCTCTCCCTGTACCTAGGGAAGGGTGTAGCTTCTCTAATGTGGTCGAGCCCGGCAATCCACATAACAGCTCTCTCTACTCCTAAGCCAAAGCCGCTGTGAGGTATACTCCCGTACTTTCTGAGGTCTAAGTACCACTTGTAGTCCTCGGGGTTTAATCCCTGCTCGAGCACCCTCCTATATAGGGTCTCGTAGTCGTCTTCGCGCTCACCACCTCCAATTATCTCGCCGTAGCCTTCAGGCGCCAGCAGGTCGAATCCGAGTACTACGTCTGGTCGCGACCTATCGATCTTCATGTAGAAGCTCTTAATGTGTCTCGGGAAGTGCGTGATGAATACTGGTGTCTCGAATTCTAGTGTTAGAGCTCTCTCCTCATCAGCACCCAGGTCGTCACCCCACTTCACGTTTACCCCCTTCTTCTGGAGGATCTCTATTGCCTCATCGTACTTCAATCTTGGAAACGGGGTCTTGAGGGCCTTCTTTAGTGCGTTAATGTCTCTATCAAGGTCCTCGAGGTCGCCTCTTCTCTCTTCTAAAACTCTCTCTACAATGTGCACCACGAGCTCTTCTGCAACTCTCATCATGTCCTCCATTCCCAGCCACGCGGCCTCCGGCTCCAAGTGCCAGTACTCTGCTAAGTGTCTACGCGTCCTAGACTTCTCGGCTCTGAAACTGGGAGTTAGACTAAACACCTTCTCGAGAACGTATACTAGGGCCTCTAAGTACAGCTGAGCACTTTGACTGAGATAAGCCCTAGATCCGAAGTAGTCTACTGGGAAGAGAGTAGCCCCGCCCTCACACGCCGACGCCGTTAGTATTGGCGGTGTAACCTCCAAGTAACCATTCTCTAAAAAGTACTCGCGCCCCGCTTTTAGAACCGTGTGTTTAATTTTAAATATCCTCGCGTAGCGTGGACTCCTAATCCACAAGTGCCTATTATCCATTAAGTAGTCTACTCCCTCACCGCCCTTAATCGGGAAGTCCCTGCTGTAGCCAATAATAGTGAAGTAGTCAGCTTCTATTTCAAAGCCTCCTGGTGCCTTATCAGACTCTTTTACTACACCACACGCTAATACACTGGCTTCTAAGCCAATGTCTTTAAGCTCATCTACGAGTTTCTCTCCGAGCCTACTAGCATCTACAACTACTTGAATAACGCCAGTAGAGTCACGCACGCGGATAAAAGCCTTTTTACCAACAACACTACGCCTGTAAATCCACCCCCTAATACAGACGCGTAAGCCGGTGAACTCCCGCCTCATAATGTCCTCTACGTGTTTAAACTCCAACA
>JAJHQQ010000029.1 GCA_020833245.1 Desulfurococcaceae archaeon | reverse complement strand
TCTAGGTATCTTAACGTCTCAGTAGATATAGTCGACTACGCGGTGGTTTCACACGAGCACACACCACACTATGGAGGGTACAGGTATATTGCTCGAGAAGCACCATTAACAGAAGTGTATATTCCTTATGGCTCTTACGAGTCACTCGGCAGAATGCTACTCTCAAGCGGGCTCAGACCAAGAGAGGTCGTCAAGTGGACTAAGCTTGGAAACGGCATCTATGTTGCCGGCCCCTACTACGGTCCTCCATATGAGCAATTACTAGTGATCGAGCACGAGAAGGGCTTGGTGGTTCTATCCGGGTGCCTTCATCCTGGTCTACAAGTACTGAGAGATATTACTAGTAGACTACAGAAGAGACTTTATGCTATCATAGGTGGATTTCACTTAAAGAACGCCCCCAGAGATACCTTAGAGAAAGCTAGAGATCTCCTCTCCGAGCTTAAACCCCAACTAGTAGTTCCACTACACTGTAGTGGCGAAGTACTGATCAAAGAGCTTAAGGAGAAGGGGTTAAATGTGATTGATGGCGGCGCTGGCCTAGTATTCGACCTCTAGAGACTAGCCTATTATCTCTTGGTGACTAGCCGCGTCTACAAGTCTGAGAAATTTAAACTCAAACGTGTTTTCACCACGTGTAACACAGTAAACCGTGTAGAGTACTGGTTTATCACTACCCTGCGAGTAAATGCCTACTACAATGTAGTCGTTGCATCGCGGGTCCTGAGGGAAAATCTTACAGCCATCATCTCTTAGAATGGATGAGTCTAGCCCTAGAGGCTCGAGAACGCTGTTTAGTATTAGTGGTAGTCTCTCCTCTATGATCTCTTCTACGAGGTCTATTAGCTCTCTGAAAGCCCAGCTACTTCCACCCTCGACTAGTACGTGCATTGATAGAACTCGCTTTAAACTCTTCACATCAATACTCATAGGTTACACCGCTCTAAATTTAGTACTGTACAGTAGTATTATAAGGGCAGTCTTCATGTCATTTATAGCTCCATTGACAACCATTTTGTAAGCTTCTGAGAACTCTACTGAGAACGGCTCCAAGATCTCGTATTTTTCAGGTCTAATTCCCTTGTACTCTAGTTCACGAGCAACGTATAAGTGTAAAACCTCACTACTGTATCCGGGTGTAGGCGTGTAGGAGCCTAGTTTCTCTAGAACTCGCGCCGAGTAACCTGTTTCCTCAATAAGCTCCCTCCTCGCAGTGTCCTCAGGAGTCTCGCCAGAATTTACTACACCAGCTGGAACCTCCATAATGTAGTCATTAAAGGGGGCCCTGAACTGTCTGAGGAGAATGATGCGCGAGTGATCGAGGAAAGGCAAGATAGCAACAGCGTGGGGGAACACAACTACATCTCTATTAAAAACCTCTAGTGTATCGCTCTTACTATATGTTCTCCTAACCACGTTAAACCTCAAGCCCTTGAATAGAACCTCTTCTCTTACTAGTCTAGGCTTCTTCAAGCTAAAGCCCTCTAACCTATAAACTCATACTCAGTAAAAAATACTCGTGGGTGTACTAGCAATGCCGAGATTCTGGTTTGGCCCTGCAGGCAAACCCATTACACTTAAATCAGCTGATATACTCCGAGCGCCCTCCTTTCTGAGGGAAATGGGTTTAAACGCTATGGAGTACGAGGCTGTGCGAGGAGTTAACATCAGGGAGGATAAGGCTAGAGCATTGGGGAGCGAGGCTAAAGCTAATGGTATTAAGCTCAGTTTACACGCACCATACTATATTAACTTGGCTGGTAGGAGAGACGTTGTTGAGAGAAGCATGAGGAATTTAAGAGAGTCTATTGAGGCCTCACACTGGATGGGCGCATACGTCGTCGTTTTCCACCCGGGTTACTACAAGGACGCTCCATCTAAGAGAGACGCTCTTACAAAGGTTATTGAGAATCTCAAGTCTGTCACTGAGTACAGAGATCAAATAGGCGCTAAAGAGGTCTGGCTAGGCCCCGAGACAACTGGCAAGACGAGTCAAGTTGGAAGCCTCGAAGAGATTATTGAGATAACAAGCGAGGTTGAGGGGGCGAGACCTGTCGTCGACTTCGCCCACTTGTATGCTAGAAGTGGAGGTAAGTACATAACGTCTAGAGAAGACGTCTTAGAGGTAATTGGCCTCATTGAGAAAAAGCTGGGGAGCTGGGCTCTAAAACCCCTACACATCCACTTCTCTAAGATCGAGTATGGAAAGGGCGGCGAGAGAGAACACCACACTCTAACAGAAGAGGCGTATGGACCTGACTTTAAATACGTGTGTAACGTACTCTGCGAGGTTGGAGTAGATGCTGTTATAATCAGTGAGAGCCCCGTACTCGAACAGGACGCCTTAGTAATGCTGAACGTGTGTAGAGAACTATGTGGTGAGAAGTGCATTGTTGAACAAACTGCGGATTAAAATAGAGAGTCGTGTGAACTATGTGGCTCAATTAATTGCAAAAACCCGTATGTCACCAAACACGTTAACGCTTTTATCACTAGTTGTAGTTGTAGCGGGTTTACCCATGGTGGTAATAACTAGAAGAGGTCTCGTTCTCGCAGCTGTTGTAATATTGTCTGGTTTCCTAGATGTCTTAGACGGCGCTGTCGCAAGGGTCTTAAAGGCAAGCACGGCGAGAGGTGCTCTACTAGACTCGCTCATTGACCGCGTGTGTGAGGCCCTTTACGCGGTTTACGCGCTGATTCTAGGCTTGGATCCGCTAGTAGTCACTGTCTTTCTATTCCTTTCACTCATTACGAGCTATTTGAGGAGTAGAGGCGAGTCTCTCGGGGTTTCCCTAATGGGTGTTGGCTTAATGGAGAGGGCTGAGAGGCTTATAGGACTAGTAATCACGGCTATAGTACTCGAGGTTTTTAGTCATGCGGCTGCAAACGCTGTGCTACTAATACTAGCCTGTTTAGTTGGAGTAACTGTTATTCAGAGGACTGTGTACATTTGGCGTAATCTGCAACACTAAATAGCTGAGAGGTCGTAGTGACCCACTAGTGGAGGCGGCGTCTTAAATACACTGTAGCCTAGTCTCAGCATGTGGCTTTTTACAACAGCCACCCGGTCACCAGCGCGCGTTATGAAATCCCGGTACTCAGCTGGTAATTCTAGGTATCCTAAGTGACTCTTATCTGTCCTCAAGACTATCTTCGTGTTAGTTAACTGGAGTATAATGTCGTGAACGTCTCGTGGACTATGAGTACTAAAGACTAGGCCTAGTTTCCTCGCCCTACCGAGTCTCGCGATTCTATCAATCATGCTAGATACGTGTTCAATGTACTCTTCTACACCACTCTTACTCGGGAAAAACCTGTGAGCCTCATCTATAAATATTAGTACAGGCTGAGTTTCCAGTTTCAGTCTGCTCTGAAGTAGTTTCCACTCGAAAATTCTATTCAGTATTCTGAAGGCAACTATACTGATTGTCTTCTCCGGGTCTGCTTGTGAGTGTAACTGCAAGTACTCTAGGTCAACCACTATCGGATACCCGTGAAACACTTCGAAGTGCTTCTCGAGTACGTACTCTACTGGTGGCTCGTGTAAGTACTTGTCTTCTCCCTGCCCCTTAATGTACACGTCGAAGAGCCCTGTGTCTATTAGCGCTCCCAGTTGCCTAATAATGTTCTCTAGAGTACTCTTGTGAATAGCCAAGTCTCTGACTAGCTCAATGATGTACTCCCTATTAGGGTCTAGAACAATTCCTCTCCGCTGCTTTTCCTCGAGTCTAAACCTAGCCTCTTTTAGTGCCTCGTAGAGGTCATATATGGTCTCAACGTAGGCGTTTTTCTCCGCGATTATTTGAAGTAGCCTGTGAAGCGCGTCCTTCGCCTGCCTAGTAAAGTATGGGTTTAGAGTAATTAGCTCTCTCGGCTTAAAGTCCCTATACCTCAAAGCATAGGGGACTATACAGTACTCAAACTCGTCTATAAAGGCCCCGTACTTAAAGCTTACCTTGACTCTAACTAGTCTAAGCCTCCCTCCCTGCGCCGGCTCCTCCACTACTTCTACTTTGCTTATATCGTAGCTCCAGTGAAACCTCTTAGCAATAGGGCCTAGAATACTGTGAACGTAGTCTTCAGTAATCATCTTTAGCCCCTTAGCCCAGGTCTCAGCTCTCTTAACATACTCCTCTACAATTGTCCTCGTAATCGGCAACACAATAATAAGCCCCCTAATCCTCGCAGACTCTCCTCCAACTCTCTTAGCTAACTCGACGTCTTCTCCCTGCTGTCCTAAAACAAGCCATAGCGGCCTCAGCGTAATAGTTACGTAGTCTTTATTGGGGTCTAGAACCACTACTGATACATTGTTATCTCTAAGCTTTAACCCAGAGACTATTGATGCAATAATATTCTTGAGTAGAGTAGTCTTGCCGCTACCAGTAGTACCCACAACTAGCACGTGCTGGTAAAATGCACGTAGTGGCGCGTACAGATACGCATTTCCACCAAAAACCGGCGTGTCCCCTATAGTGGTGAAGCCTAAGAAAACCCCCTCATCCGGTAAGCCAAGCACTTTTTGTATTACTCCGGGATCTCGTAGGAGAACCACCGGGCTCTGAGGCTCAATCACGAAGTTAGCCGCTTGAACAGTATTTGACTCGAAGTCGTAGGCGAGTAGGGGTTTTGCTTTAATCCTAGTCTTTGTTAGTAGCCCAGATACCTCTGTGTGAGGGAGAGAAAAGTATATGTCTGGTAAGTCAAGCTCAGCTAGTATATCTTTACGCTCAACACTTACAACCTTTAGGCTGATTAAGTTCAGTGTTTTAATATCCACTACTCCTAGGTAGTTACTAGCCTGCATTAAAGAGTGGAAATTGTGAAAGTAAACAACTGGATCGACGTCAAATACTACGTAACCCCCCTCCTCGTCTATTAGCGAGGGACTAGTCCTCGAAACATAGCCCACAATGAGCCCAATACTACTGGCTATTTCAACTGCTCTCTTCGCTTTCTCCTCTAGAACTCTTAATAAATTGCTGCTATCTGAGCTACTCGACAAGAAACCACTCCTCAATGTTGTATTCTACTACAGGGTGCTTATATAGTGCTCAGTAGCCTCACTTGTTAACCCCGTTAAGTAGAGGAAGTATGTGGTAATAGAGCTAGAGAGCTTCTTTACTCTCCTATCAACGACTAATAGGGTGAGGGGTAGATAGGATCCTAGTTGTATACTATCGCGCGCAACGAGATCAATTACTGGTTTCTCCACGCACTTTTCCGGGACTTCAACGCGGTAAAAAACGTAGTTTCCAACACTCTCAATGCCTGTATGTGGTCTTCTCGGAATAACTACATACCACATAGCCTTGCTTACTCCTAGTTCACTGTACTGCTTAATTATAATAGGGCCTATTGAAATCGGCTTCTCAACAGGTACTTTACGTGTTAACAGGGCCGTTGCTAAGTATGTCTCATCGCTAACACCACTAATCCCTAAGCCCAGAGGATCAATAGTAGAGAGGTAGAAGCTCTTATGCAGGCGCTTAACTACGTTGACTACTAGTGTGCCCGCGGCGAGTAGCCTCTCAATGAGCATTACTCTTTGACGATTCAGCGCTCTCATACTACTAGCATATACATCTAGTAGCTCTCTACTTGTAGACGTTGCTTCAACTACTTTTTCTGGGTATACAAGTGGCCCGTCTACGAAGAGTACTGATCCGTGCCTAGCCACCTCGCTATATTTTTCTAGGAGGCAGTTCTCTATACTGGCCCTTAACTCCGCCAGTATAATACTCTTATTATAACTACTAGTGTAGGGAACACTAATGGGGTTAGTGCTCATAATACTCTTACTGGATTCTACAAGCTCGTGGAAATTACCGGGAGGCTCCACCTCTGGTATTATAACCACGTGTTTACAGAGCGGCTCCTCAAGTCCGAGAATTGACGCTAAACTCGGCACGTCGATCGCGTAGCCTGTAAACCTGTTGTAGACGCTCCCAGCTCCTATAGAAGTAAACACATATGGAGTTTCAACAACTCGAGAGCTACTGTCCAGAGCGTATATTTCTCCCTGCAACTCTGTTAACTTGCGTAGCGATATTTCATGAACCCTCTCGCCGGGTATCTCTACACTTATACTAGTGGTCTCCTCTACTAGCTCGAGCGGAGTTCGCGAAGTCTCGCTCTTAACGATTTTAAATCCACTAACTATGCTCTGCCTCACTGACCTGATTATGTCAGCTAGTTGTTTCAAGATTTAAACCCGGGAAAGTCTTAGTGGTTATTAACACTATAGTGCTCAATATTACTCTAGGTGCTTATAAAGTGACTACAGAAAAACGCGTACTAGTACTCGGAGACTGGGATGCAGATGGTGTAGTTGCAACGGGGCTCTTGCTCTACGCTCAAAAGTACTCTAAGAAGTACCCAGTTGAGGGCGAGGTCGAAGTTGACAAGGCACCTATTGACCCAAATAGGCTCAAGTACTTACTGTCAGCTATTAGTGGTAGCCATGAAGTAGTCGTAGTACTAGACGTCCCCTTTAGCGAAGTCCTCGCTAACGTTATTAGACTAGTGAAAACGCACTTCGGTGTTTCTCGCGTTATATTCATTGATCACCACATCGCCAGTGTACAGAGAGTTAATGAGATTAGTAGTGTAGTTGACGAGGCTATAATTGACTTTAGAAAGCCAACGTCACTACTACTGTACGAAGAGCTCACTAAGCGAGGTATTAGAGTTCACGAAAGGCTGGCGAGATTTGTTGAAGTAGTGAAGTACATGGATGCCGGTAGAAAAGTCCCGGATAGACTTATGAAGCTTTTTGAATTAGCGAAAATATTCTCAAAAGCTCTCACTGCGATGAGAAGCGAAGAGCTGTGGTCAAAGATCGCTGAGTGGCTTGCAAACCCGGAGCCTCTTCCCACACCACTAGATGAAAGCACTTGGAGAAAAGCCAGAGAGATAATTGAGCAGCGCGATCGGGAAGTCTCAGAGGTAGCGAGAGACTTAGCTGTAACAGCTGTAAAAGTGGGGGACTTGAGGTTTATTGATGCACGTGACTACTGGAAAAAGCGCGGTGCAACCGCCTTAGCCTCCAGGCTGTCATCGATTCTAAAAGCCCCAGTAGCAGTCCTCGTGAACACTAATAGGGGCTTTCCACTACTCATCATTAAAGCACCGGCAGGCAGAGCTTACAGAGTAGCAAAGTACCTACTAGCAGAGGGAGTGGCTCAGGACATAGCAGGTCACCCGAATCTCGCAATAGTGAGAATACACGAGGGCTTCGAGAAGAACAAGCTAATTGAAATACTATATACTGCTCTGTACTACGCGTCATAGGGGTCTACGTGGAAATAGAGGTTTTATCTGAGTCGAAAACTCTCCACAGACCTCTAGCAGAACACCCCGAAAACCCCTCTAGAGTCGACAGGGTGCTGAGCGCTCTCAAATCGTCAGGACTCACCTGGAGAGAAATCAGTATCAGAGACACGGGTTTAACTCTTGAAGAGCAGCTGAAAATAGCCAGTAGAATACACGCAAAAGGCTATTTAGATTACATTGTGAGGCTATCAAAGTCAACTCCAGCACTAATAGACGAGGATACATACGTGTCTCAGGGATCTCTAGAGCTAGCTCTAGCAACACTAACTGAGAGTTATAACTTGGCGCTTCACACGGGCAGCACAGTACTCCTGATCTCGAGGCCGCCTGGACATCACGCCGGTAGGGGAGGAAGAGCTATGGGGGCTTCAACACAGGGTTTTTGCATACTAAACAATGCTGCAGCATCCGTAGTTGGCTTTACAGACAGGGGGTTTAGAAAAATAGCTGTCTTAGACTTTGACGCTCACCACGGCAATGGAACCATGGAGATATTTTACAGAGAGAAAATACTCCAAATAGACCTACACGAGGATCCAGCAGTACTCTACCCTCACACGGGTTATCCCGAAGAAATGGGTGAAGGCGAAGGATTTGGCTACAAGGTAAACCTAGTCCTGCCAGTTGGGGGCGGCGATGACTTATACGCAGAGCTCGTGGAGAGAACGAGAACACTACTCGAGAAATACTCGCCGGAGGCGCTAGTAGTATCAGCGGGCTTCGACGCGTTCTTAAATGATGGATTAGCAGACTTAGCGGCGACTGAGATAACGTACTATAAGCTCGGTTTACTTATTAGGTCGCTTAGCGTGCCCACAGTACTGGTTCTTGAAGGAGGCTATGGGGTTGGACTAGAGAGGGGGCTAGTCAGCTTTATTGAAGGGTTAATGAGTGCACGTAGAAAGTACACAGCAAAGACTACAACGCTCAGGGCTCTGTTTAGGAAGGCTATTACAGATGCTGAGAGAGTCCTTGAGAAAGCTTCTCGAAGGGTGTTATAGTGTCGAGAAAAGAAAGAGAAGTAAAATTACAGATAGGCGATTACGAGAGAGCTAGAAACGCTCTCCACGAACTGGGTTTCGTACACGTGGATAAGTGCTTCGAGGAAGACTACTATTACTCTCATCCATGCGTAGACTACTCCGTGTCGGATGAGGCGCTTAGAGCTAGATGGAGGAGGTGTAGTAATTCAGAGCACTACACTATTACGTATAAGGGGCCTAGAATAGCAGAGAACTTGGGCTTAAAAACTCGCATTGAACTAGAAGTAGAGCTTAGCAGTGTACAGTGGAGTATTATCAAAGACATCTTCGAGAGACTAGGCTTCAAGAATTTAGCTAAAATTACAAAAACCAGAGACTTGTACACTGCAGAGTGTGTGGGCGCCTCACTGGACGAGCTACACGGTGTCGGCTACTACCTCGAGTTGGAGTTGAAGTGTAGTCGTGGACTAGATTTAATTGAGCGAGTTATCAACGTGCTCGGATCCAGCGCCCGGATCGAGCACAGAACTTACCTTGAAATATGCTTAGAAACGAGAAAGTGCACTTAGCTAGCTCGACTTTTAAGTCTACTTATTCAACTAGAGTAGTGGTGGTTCTTTGAGCTACAGACACGAGTCTTACGTTACGAGAATACTCTACGAGAAAGTCGCTGGAGAGCAGGTTAACAGGCTAAGTGAGCTGCAAGACCCCCGCGTAGTCTACGTTACGGACTTAGTTCTCTGTACACACAAATTCCACTTGAAGAAAACGTATCCGTGGCTATCTAT
>JAJHQQ010000028.1 GCA_020833245.1 Desulfurococcaceae archaeon | reverse complement strand
TACGAAGAGACACGTGGAGCTACTATTATCAACTCTGACGCCAAGGCTCCTCAGCACTTTAACTACTAGCTTGTATATACTACTACTAACCTCTCTAACACCTCTAGACTTCACTTTTACTTTTACCTGGGTATCTGTACTGGTGATCGCCCTGAGGCACTCCTCGAGAGAGAAGTAATTTAGTGGTAGCCTAGTAGAGCAGTGTACTGGAATTATTGACTCCACAAAGCCGTATTCTCGAAAAGCTACTGTGCGGTATGCAGTATTCACGTCAAGGTTACTATAGACGAGTAATACGCCGGTAAACGGGGTCTCTTCAACTCTAATACAGGGGTCTTTTACAAATAAGACATTTCCTACTTCGTGTTCACATAGAGTAGTACTACTAGTTCTACACGTTACTACTAGTACAGGTCTACTCCGCGAAGAGTTCTCTACACTACAAAGATCAGAACTGTTAGCGGGCATACACGTGGATCACCTATCTAGTCACTAAGTAAATAGACTTTTAGGGTGTAATGAGCGCGTTTCACGGAGTTCTAGGTAACTATAATACTTCATCTCATTTAGATTTAACTGTGTGGTGGGCTATTTGAGCCTGTGTAGAGCCTACAGGAGGGTAGTTGAAGACGCCTCTAGCCTCCTCAGAGAGTACTATGGACTAGACTACTACGTTGAGGTCGTTGGCAAGGGGGTTTCAGGGGATATTTCTAGGAGAATTGACATCGTAGTAGAGGACTACATAGTTGACCGGGTCTTAAGTACAGGGTTTAAATCCTGGGTTTTAGCTGAGGAGAGAGGATTGAGAAAACTAGTAGAGGTACCAGAGCACATCTTAGTAGTAGACCCTCTGGATGGTAGTTTAAACTACGCTTTAAGAATACCATTTGCAGCCGTATCACTAGCTGTTTACACTCCCGAAGCGAGGAACATCACTGAGGCCGTGTACTGTATAGTAAGACACGTATTCACCGGAGACACCGTGGAGCTGTGCAATGGGAGAGTACACTACAATAGAGTAGAAGTGCAGAGTCGCCTAGATAAGGGGAGAGAAGTCTTATCTATATACACGGAGAGCCACAGAGTTCTGGGAGTAATTAGAGAGGCGTTTACTAAGCAGGGACTAGAGTTGAAAACAAGAACACTTGGTGCAGCCTCACTAGAAGCGTCTCACGCCGCGCTCGGCCTTATAGGGCAATTCGCGCACTTAACCGGCAAGATCCGTAATGTGGACTTAGCCGCGGCGCTCACAATTGCCCGAGTGCTCAGAGCCCACATCTACGCGCAGCCCCCTGTAGATCAAATTAGCACGACTGAATTGCAGACAATAAGTAAAGTCGTAGTGGCGGGCGCGAATAGCCCGCTTCTCAGCGTCCTAGATCAGCTATTTAGCACTACGAATACAGAGAACCACGAGTAGGTGCTTAAACCACTTGTAAAAATACGTGGTTTTAAGTAATCGCCTCTAGTGCCCTGTCTAAGTTCTCTGAGAGAACTCTGGCTTTACGTTTTGATACAACTACGACTTCTTCTACTCTTACACCGTATCTTCCATTGAAGTAAACTCCTGGCTCTACCGTGATCACCATATTTGGTTCTAAGACACTTGTATTATCAGCTCTTAAATATGGGGGTTCGTGTACAACTACTCCTACTCCGTGGCCTAGTCCGTGAATAAACCTCTCTCTGAGACCCCACTTATCGAGGATTTTACAGGCAGCTTCATAGACGTCTTTGGCTCTAATACCAGGTGTAATTGTGTCAATGGCTGTTTCAAGTGCTTCTACTACTGCTTGTAGACTCCTCTTCTCCTCTTTACTCGGCCTTCCACGTATAATCATCCTAGTAATGTCACTACACCTACCCCTGTACTTGACACCCACATCTACTAGTACTAGGTCTTTTCTTCCAATACTCCTATTGCTAGGTAAGACGTGGGGAAACGCGTTATTAGGCTTAAAGGCTACTATGGGGTCAAAAGCCATTTTCTCGACTCCTCTACTTCGAGTAGTGTGCTCGAATACGCCAGCTAAGTAAGACTCTGTTACCCCGTCTACAATGCTCGCCTGAACTGAGAGTACTCCGGCGGTGGTTATGTGAACAGCCTCTCTAATAGCGGCGATCTCCTTCTCCGTCTTAATAGACCTAATATTCCAGATATCACTCGAAATATTCACGGCTTTTCCCGTGAGAGCTTCTACTAGGAGTGCTTGTAGGGGACTAGTGTGTGATAAGTCTGCTCCAACTCTATCGCACTTACTAATAACACTGCTTACTACGTCTTTCCAGTCAACTGCTAGTGTAGGAATGTCTGGAGCTTTCTGCGTTTTTGACAGGGCATAAATAGAAACGTACTCAGGGAGTAGAGACCTGTACCTGTAATACTCTAGTAGTGGAACATATAGAGAAACGGTATTATCTCTCCTCATATATGTGAGGAGCATAGGGGAGTCAGCAGCGGCCGTAACATCTAAGAAGTACTCTACATTATCCACGCCACTTAGGATAATAGCGTCGAGGTCTTTGTGCTCAGCCAACTTAACTAGCCTGTCAATAGAGCTTTTCAGCTTCACCACCCACTTTAGCTTAGCGTAGTGTAAATATAAAGCTATTTCTCCGAGATTACCTTACGCGTGGTGTGTAGTTATGAGCGGAGGTGAGGGGGTCAAGTGCAACAAGGACGGTAACGTTATGGTTTTTACATATGAATCCGAGAAACTCAAGGGCGACCAAGTTAGAGTATTCCTATACTACAAGTGCCCCGTCTGCGGCTCTAGGAGAGATATAGAAGAGACGAGAGTTGAGAGGAGTGATAGGGGCTTTATAGTCACGAGGAGAGTGTACACAGGGATACTACGAGAGCCTGTTTCAACATAGTGAGCGCTATTCCCGGCTCTCCTCGCTAGTCTTAGCACTTGTTTTTTTCTTGCTCTTAGCAGTAATTTCTTCGACAATAGCGTCAATAATGCTTGCATCCCCCTCTGTGACTTTGACGCTGTACAGGGTACTACTCTTAGGCTCTATTACTACTACGAGTTTTTCTCTCTTCTTGTCTAGGAGAGCTGAAATCAGCTTAGTTACATGTGTTGCTGGTAATTCAAGTTCTCTTATAGTAGTAATGTAGCTGGGTGGGTCTGTAGTCTCGCCGGCGAGAATATATCTTGTGGACTTCTTCTTGCCTCTAATAACAACGTGTTCTAGTTTTCTATTAATGATCATCCACTTACCACTCCTCGTTTTTAAGTATATTTTCACAGACACCACGCTCTGTTTTACTAATTACTAATTACTACACTACTAGCCCCCATGTACTATTGTTCAAGTGAATTTTAATTTAAACAAGAGGTCTACTACTCAGCTAAGTATATATTGCACTGAAAGCAAGAGTAGCACGGGATGACCTGGCAGGAACGTGCTGAGGCGTGATGTAGGGTGGAGCGACGGGGACCGTGCACCTCTCTCAAGATTTAAATTACTCCCGGTTTTAGAGTAGCTTGGTGACATGTACATTGAGCTACATGGATGTAGTTAAAGAAGTAGAGAGAGTGCTGTGGCCACGCCCCCTTAGACTATTCACAGCAGGCCCCGTGGCGTGTTTTCCAGAAGTATTAGAGGCTATGAGAATTCAAATGGTTAGTCACAGGTCTCGCGAGTACCAGGAGCTTCACAGAGACACGGTTATGAGGTTGAAGGTCTTCTTAGAAGCCGAGAAGTCAGTGGTCTTGCTTATCCCGTCAAGTGGTACGGGCTTCATGGAGGCTAGTATTAGAAACGCTGTGAGCAAGGATGGAAAAGTACTTGTTACAGTAATCGGGGAGTTTGGAAGCAGGTATAAAGAGACTGTTGAGAGAAATGGGAGAATACCTGTAGTCCTGGAGAAGCCTCTAGGTAAACCTGTTCTACCTGAAGAGCTAGATGACGCTTTAAAGAAGAACCCGGATGTAGAGGCTGTAACCATAACGTACAATGAGACTAGTACTGGTGTTTTAAACCCCCTTAGAGAACTCTCGAAAGTCGCTAAAGAGAGGGGTAAACTAGTATTCGTCGACGCGGTTTCAGCTATGGGTGCAGCTGATATTAGAGTTGACGAGTGGAAACTGGACTTAGTCTTCTCGAGTAGCCAGAAGGCCTTTGGCTTACCACCAGGACTAGCCATGGCTGCTGTTAGTGAAGAGGTGTTTGAGAGAGCTAAGAGTATCCCTGAGAGGGGCCTCTACTTCGACCTACTAGAGATCAGGGAGTTCCTCGAGAAGCAGTGGTCTACTCCCACGACTCCACCAATACCCCAGATCGTCGGGTTAAACGTGATCCTCAGAATAATTGAGCGCATGGGTGGGAGAGAAGCCTGGCTTAGAATGTACGCTGAGAGAGCTGAGAGAATTAGGAGAGGCGTATTAGACCTCGGTTTACAGCTATTCGCGGAGCCAGGCTACTATAGTCCAACAATCACGGTTATCTACAATCCACCAGGTGTAAAGGGCCCCGTTATATACGAGGAGATGAGAAAGCGTGGAGTAGAAATAGCTAAGGGTTACGGTAAAGTAAGAGACGTAACATTTAGAATTGGTCACATGGGCTACATAACAAACGAAGACATCGAGGTGCTATTTAACACTCTACGAGAGGTCCTCGCGGCTCTAGGATATAAGGCGTCAAGGTAGAAATTATAATCTCACCTGCGGGGAGGTGAGCGCGCAGTGGTGAGAGTACTTGTTGCTAGTAGAATACACGAGAAGGGAATCGAGATCCTGAGGAGCGCCGGCCTCGAGGTTATAACTGCAGAGGAGCCTCCAGAGGGGGAGTTAATTAAGGCTATTAGAGGAGTCCACGGCTTAATAGTGCGGAGTAAGCCCCCAGTTACTAGAAGAGTTATTGAAGCGGCCGACAGCCTTATTGTTATTGGCAGAGCTGGTGTCGGAGTAGACAATATTGACGTCGAGGTTGCAAAGGCTAGAGGTATTGAGGTGTTAACTTCTCCCGAGGCGTCTACGCAGAGTGTCGCGGAGTTGACTATAGGCTTAATGTTAGCTGTTGCGAGGAAAATAGCCTTCTGTGACAGGAGAATTAGGAGTGGAGAGTGGCCTAAGAAACACGCAGTTGGCTTTGAGCTCTACGGTAAGACTCTAGGCGTTATCGGTGCTGGTAGAATAGGGTCTACTGTTGCGAGAATTGCGAGACTAGGCTTCAACATGACTGTCTTGTACTACGATGTCGCGAGGAATACTAGGCTAGAAGAGGAGGTCGGCGCGAAGTACACTCCACTCGAAGAGCTACTACGCCAAGCAGACATCGTTACCATTCACGTACCTCTAACAGAAGGAACTAGACACATGATAAACGAGGAGAAATTAAAACTAATGAAAAAGACGGCAATATTAATTAACACTTCACGCGGAGCCGTCGTAGATACAAATGCGCTCATCAAGGCACTTAGAGAGGGCTGGATTGCCGGGGCAGGACTAGACGTATTTGAAGAGGAGCCTCTACCATTAAATCACCCTCTACTAGGACTCGAAAACGTGGTATTAACAGCACACATAGGTGCTAGCACAGAGGAAGCGCAGGAGAGAGCTGGAATAGATATAGCAAAGAAAATAGTAGAGTACTTTAAGCTGAAAGGATACTTAAAGTAGAAGACAAGTAACTCAGCTTTTTAAGGGATTAGTAATAGAAGTTATAAATTGGCGGGGCTAGACAGCGGGGTAGGGCAGCCTGGTAGCCCGCGGGGCTCATAACCCCGAGGTCGGTGGTTCAAATCCACCCCCCGCTACTTCGCCGCGAGGCGGCCTCGCCACTCAACTTGCTAATTCCAAGTGACTAACAGCACCTCCTACTGGTAGAGCAGTGTTGTAGTGTTTTTATTAAGTTAACGTCTAAATGCCTTCTCTATAGGTGTTATGTGTGCGTGTATGCGGATGGGTTATTAGAAGAGCTCAAGTAGGTAGAGTGCTAATTATTGAAGTCTCTAGTAGTAGTTCTGTTAAACCCTGTGTTCTCGTGTTTAAACCGGAGCGAGAACCAGATCTCTATAATGTCGCGAGAAACATAGATGTGGGCTTCGCGCTGTGCTTTGAGGGCAGAGTAGCAGAGGAGCAGAAGAGCAAGCGGGGAGTAGAGTACACTGTGGAGAAATTAGAGGTGTACGCGAAGCCCACCGAGCCACTCCCAGTTGATACTTCAGGTAAAACCCCAGTCTTACTAGATACTAGGTTGAAGTACAGGTGGCTCTTAGCAAGAAAACCAGAGGAGAGAGCAATATTCAGAGTCCGTGCAGGGGTTATTAAAGCGGCCAGGGAGTACTTCGAGGAGAACGGGTTTATTGAGGTTCACACGCCTAAAATAGTGGCTGCTGGAGCTGAGGGAGGCGCGACTCTATTTAAAGTACAGTACTTTGAGAGCGAAGCCTACCTGAGTCAGAGTCCACAGCTCTATAAGCAAATGCTCGTAGCTAGCTTTGAGAAAGTGTACGAGATTACACCCTACTTTAGAGCCGAGAAATTCAACACTACGAGGCACCTTAACGAGTCGTGGGGTATTGACGTAGAGCAGGGATTTATAAGCGGGGTCGAAGACGTCATGAAGACTCTGGAGGAGCTAGTAGCGTTCATAGTAAACTACGTGTCGAGAAACTACAGGGACGAGCTCGAGGCTCTAGGAGTAGAGTCTCTGCGCTTAACTACTCCATTTAAGAGGCTAAAATTCACAGAGGTAGTGGATATTTTGAGGAGTGAGGGCCTTGATGTAAGAGAAGACGAGGATTTGAGCGACCTCGCTGAGAGAAAACTGGGAGAAATCATGGCTGAGAAGAAACACCCAGTATACTTCATCGTGGGGTTTCCGTGGCCCTCAACAGCGTTTTACTACATGAGAGAGGAGAACAGTATTTACACGAGGAAATTTGACCTCGACTTTATGGGCCTAGAAATCGCCAGTGGAGGTCAGAGAGAGCACAGGTATGAGAAGCTCGTAGAGGCAATAAGAGACAAGGGACTAAATCCAGAAAATTACTCATTCTACCTTGAGGCGTTTAAGTACGGTATGCCACCACACGGGGGCTTTGGCCTCGGAGTTGAGAGGCTCCTCATGAAAATACTAAACTTAGAAAACATAAGGGAAGCTGTTTTCTTTGTGCGTGACAGAACTAGAATTGTACCATGACAATACTGTGTTTTCACTACACTAGGGATTTTTCTAAAACAGCTCTCCATTTACGTTAGATAACTTCGTGTGTTAGGTATATATTTGTGATCATAAATATGTAGTTGTGGTGTACTAGGCGTGGATGAACCCCGTGCACTGGCGCGACTAAGGAAGAAGTTAACAGTGGAGAACTTGTGGCTCTATATTATTAAGATACTGAGAGAGAACAAGCCGCTTAAAGCCTACGACATTAAAGTACACTTGAGGGAGAAATTTGGAATTAACGCTCCCGCAGTAACAGTCTACACGGTTCTATACAGAATGCGTAGAGACGGCCTGGTTGAAGTAAAGCGTGAAGGCGACAACGCACTATATACTCCAACGGATAGGGGATTAGAGGCCTTTAAGCAGGGGCTGGTATTCATTGAGGAGGTTCTCGCTAAGTTAAAGATATAGGGGTGGTGGTATTGATACGCGTAGCTATAATTGGGCAAGGTCTTGTCGCGACACACTTCGCGGTTGGACTAGAGAGACTTAAAAACAACGAGATACCAGATCACGGAGTCCCCCTAGGTACTAGACTACCATACAAGTACAGTGACATCGAGATAGCCGCTTCATACGATATTGACGAGTCAAAAATTGGAAAATCGCTCTACGAGATAGCTAAGAAGTCCTACGAGGGGCCCGGTGAAATACCTAGAGCTCTCAAAGACATTTACGTGCGTAGGGGAATACACTTAGCTAGTACTAGGGGCTTACCTATTAAAGCTAGGGGTAGAGAGGAGGAGTCGGATTTAAAGATCGCGGTTGAAGAGATTATTGGCGAGTGGAGTGAGCTGGGTGTAGATGTTGTAGTAAACGTAATGACAACTGAGCCCGTTGAGGCCGTGGGGAGTATTGAGAAGCTTCACAGGGGATTTGAAAACGCTGACTTAACAGCGTCTCAGACATACGCCTACATGGCAGCACTCTACTCGTCGAGATACAGTAGTGCGGCTTTCATTAACGCAATACCATCACCAATAGCAAACGACCCGGCTTTCATAGAGCTCTACAAGAACTCGAGGGCAGTTGTTTTCGGAGATGACGGCGCTACAGGAGCTACTCCTCTAACAGCGGACTTACTAGAACACCTGTACGAGAGGGGAAGGAGAGTACTCGGCGTAGCTCAGTTCAATATAGGTGGAAACATGGACTTCTACGCTCTAAACATGCCCGAGAGAAACATCATGAAGAAGATCACTAAGAGCAGCATGATAGAGGATATACTCGGATACCACGCACCTAACTACATTAGGCCCACTGGCTACCTCGAGCCACTAGGAGACAAGAAGTTCGTCGCGATGATTATAGAGTACTTGAGCTTCGGCGAGTTTAAAGACGAGCTCTACATTGTCGCTAGAATAAACGACAGCCCCGCTCTAGCAGGCTTACTTGTAGACCTAGTGAGGCTCGGCAAGCTAGCTATTGAGAGAGAGGCGTATGGAACAGTCTACGAGGTTAATGCCTTCTACATGAAGAAGCCTGGCCCGCCTGGGAGTAAGGTGATATCTAAATTCCACGCTTACTTAAAGCTATTAAAGTGGCTTAAACTAAGAGACCACAGAATACCAGAGTAGGTGTTGCGAAGAGTGCGAGTAGTTCTAATTGGAGCACCGGGGGCTGGTAAGGGAGTCTACGCTCAGTACTTTAGAGACAAGTACTGTATTCCACAGATAAGTACTGGTGATATTTTCAGAGAGGAGATATCAAAAGGCACAGAGCTTGGCTTAAGAGTTAAGATCTACGTTGAGAGAGGGGAGCTTGTCCCAGATGAAATAGTAATTGAAGTTATTAAGAGGAGGCTGCAACAACCTGATGTTCAACGAGGCTTTATACTAGATGGTTTCCCCAGGACTATTGCCCAGGCAGAGGCTTTAGACAGGATCACTAGTATAGATAGGGCTATTCACTTAAAAGTCTCAGAGGATGTCGCAGTTAAGAGGCTTAGTGGCAGGAGAATATGCCCCGTCTGTAACAGAGTCTACAATATATACTACGAGCCAAAGCCTAAAGTAAATGAGAAGTG
>JAJHQQ010000006.1 GCA_020833245.1 Desulfurococcaceae archaeon | reverse complement strand
TTTACTATAGTAGTCAGTCACCTCAGGCAGCATTGAAACTACTAGTTTAAATGTATTTGTAGCTAATCGCGTTAATTCAGCGTTTAGCGAGAACTCATTGACGAGTAGTTTAAGGAGCTCTTTAGTCGCACGGATCTTTGCCTCAGCGCTGGCATTAGTATTCTCTATTTCTCTAAGTCTCACTGTTAAGATACACTTTAAGCACTCAAATCGAGGTCTCATGGTTACAGCACGCTAATAAGGTATTTAAGTATTCTGAGTAGTACTAATAAATACTACTTTAAGCTGATTTAGCTCAATTGCTGTGTCTGAAGTTTTTAAGGCACTTACGAGAATATTACGCAATTAAGGATAAAAATTCTTCTAAGAGCTAAATTAAAGTAATGGCGCCCAATTGAGGATGCGTCTTTGAGCTATACTACTCGAGAACTACGAGATAGCTATGGGAGAAAAGTCGATAGCTTTAGGCTCATCGTCACGAATAGGTGTAATTATCACTGTATTTTTTGCCACAGAGAAGGCTTAGAAGACGTTTTACCATACACGAGTGAGAAGCTTAAGCCCGGTGACTACGGATTCTTAGCTAAAGTCGCAAGGAATTTTGGCGTTAAGTACTACAAGTTAACTGGTGGGGAGCCTCTACTTCGTGATGATGTTCACGAGATCGTTCGCGAGATCAAACCGTACGCGGAGGAGGTATCAATCGTAACAAATGGGTCACTGCTGCGAGATAAAGCTAGGCTCCTCGCAGATAGTGGTGTTGATAGAGTCAACATAAGCCTTCACTCGCTAAGAGATGACGTGTACAGGTATATAACTGGGGGAGTAGGTCGAGTTTCAGATATCCTAGATGGACTAAAGACCTCTCTTGACTATGGAATCAGGGTTAAACTAAACGTTCTAGTTATGAGGTCTAATGTTGACGAGGTTTCAGATATAATAAAGCTAGCTGAGAGCTACGGGGTTGACGTAAACATAATAGAGTTAATTCCCCTGGGGACACCGCCAGATACATATAAGCGAGAGCACGCTGCACTAGACCCCGTACTAGAGTTCTTGGAGGAAATAGCTACTAGTAAAATAACTAGAGAGTTTCAAAATAGACCAGTATATGTGCTTCCAAGTGGAATTAGAGTTGAAGTTGTAGCCGGATATGGTAATTCACTAATGTGTAGTGCGTGTACAAGGCTAAGACTCACGCCCGAGGGATGCATAAAGACATGTCTCTACGTCTCTAAGCCGTGTGTAGACATATATGAGGCTATAACTTCTAGGAGCGAAGTAGGAGTAATTGAGGGCTTAAAGAGAGCTATTAGCTTGAGAAAACCGTACTTTAAGTCTAGGTTGAGCACTTATGGCTAAAATGGTAGATGTTACAGGGAAGGATGAGGTTTATAGAGAGGCGACAGCAACGGGGTTTATTAAGTTAAAACCCGAGACTGTGAAGAGAATAAAAGAGGGAAGCGTAGAAAAGGGAGACGTGTTAACAGTGAGCACTATAGCAGCTATTAACGCTGTGAAAAGCGTTCCCCACTTGCTACCTCTAACACACAATATACCAATAACGAGCGTTGACGTCGAGTTCACCTTGGTTGAAGATGGTGTTAGAGTACACGTAAAAGTCAAGACAACGGCGAAGACGGGTGTGGAAATGGAGGCTCTTATGGGTGTTCTAGTCGCGCTACTAAACATATGGGATATGGTCAAGAAGTATGAGAAAGATGAGAGAGGGCAATATCCTCACACAGTGATAAGTGATGTGAGAGTTGTTGAGAAGATTAAGGGGGTTTAAGATGAGAGTAATAGTTAGACCACACTCTATTTTTAGAGATCGACTTGGAGGAGATGTAATTTTAGAGTTTAGTGAAAAAGAGGTGGTGGTTAAGAACATCTTAGATAAGCTTGAATCTATGTACAAAATTAGTGTAATAGGGGTAAAACCTGTTATTATAGTTAACGATGAGATTGTAACTGAGAATTACGTAGTCAGAGGAGACAGCGTTGAGCTGCATTTAGTCCCCCCATTCTCAGGTGGATAGCTTGAATATTGACGTGAGATTACTGAGTAAGGATGAAAATATAGACTTGAATTCACTGCTTAGAGCAGTATCTAGAGTTAATGAGCGTTGCGGCGCAATTGTACTGTTTATAGGGATTGTTAAAGGCCTTGTTGAGGGTAATAGTAGAGTCCGCGTACTTGAGTACACTTCGATAAGTAACGCGTGTATTAAGATAATGGAGAAAATTGCACGTGAAGAATCGGAGAAGTATAAGCTCTCACAGGTTACAATATGGCATAGACTAGGTGCATTAGAACCCGGTGAAGTCACAGTAATTATAGCTGTTGTCGCAGAGGACAGGAAAAGTGCCTTTAGAGCAGCGGAGGAGATCTTAGAGAGAGTTAAGAGAGAAGCCCCGATTTTCAAGCTTGAAAAGCGAGACGATGGAGAGTTCTGGATAATTGGAGATGAGATGAGAGTTAAGAGGGAGGTAAAGTAAATAACAGTGTTATATATATTATTTCTATAGAGCACTAGCGATTTAGAGGACTCAGTAATGATCACTACAAAGGCACTTAGACTAGTCATAACAGGCCTAGTCCAGGGAGTCGGGTTTAGGCCGTTTGTGAGTAGGCTCGCAAGGGAATTAAGACTAAGAGGATATGTGAGAAATATTGGTGGCGGCGAAGTAGAACTGTGGATTGAGGGGCCAGAGCCTTATATAGAGGAGTTTATTGCCGGCTTAATTAATGAGAAGCCGCCTCCCGCGATTATAGAGCAGGTATTCTTTGAGGAGGAGGGGGCTCAACACTATAATGACTTCTATATTGAGCCTAGTGGTGAGAATAAGTATGTGAGATCTATTATTCCACCAGACTTAGCGATTTGTAAGCACTGTCTAGAGGAGATATTAGACCCTAACAATAGGCGGTACATGTACCCGTTTAACTCCTGCGCGTGGTGTGGTCCTAGGTTCTCAATGATTTATAAAATACCATATGATCGAGAGAACACCGCGATGAAGAAGTATTCGCTGTGTAGTCACTGCGAGAGCGAGTACAAGAACCCAGCGAATACTCGTAGATATCACGCACAGGGTATTAGCTGTCCACGAGATGGACCAAAACTAGCGCTTCTAGACAGGGACTTTAAGCGTGTGGAGTGTAAAGACCCAATATTAGTGGCCGCTAAGCTTATAGATGAAGGCTACATTGTGGGGGTTAAGGGTCTAGGGGGGTATCACATAGCAGCGCTCGCTACTAGCGACGACGTAGTACTAGAGCTTAGAAGGAGAAAAAAGCGTCCTACTAAGCCATTTGCAATAATGGGTCTTAACACAGATGTGTTAAAGAGACTTGTCCGCGTTGATCCAGAGGACGAGCTCCTATTAAACTCTCCGCAGGCGCCAATACTACTCTTACCGAAACAACCAGATACTCCTGTATCTCAGTACGTTTCCCCTGGGCTAGTTCACGAAGGGGTTTTTATAGCTTACACGCCACTTCACTATATTCTCCTGCTTCACACTAGAGACAAGTTCCTGATCATGACTAGTGGAAACGTTTCTGGAGAACCAATGTGTAGAGACGAGGAGTGTGCTAAGACGAGGTTATCAAAGATAGTAGACTACTTCCTTATACACGACAGAGAGATAGTTAACAGAGTAGATGACAGCGTCATCAGGAAGACAGGTGGAAACTACGTAGTGTTAAGGAGAAGTAGGGGTTACGCACCGGCTTGGATAACACTCCCCTTTAATCTAAGTGGAGAATACATAGCTTTTGGTGGCGACCTAGATAATGTTGGTGGAGTTGGCTTTGAGAATAGAGTTGTTTTAACTCAGTATATTGGAGACCTAGATAGCCTAAATGCTCAGAGAGACCTAGTCAAGTACCTAGAGTTTCTCGTGAAGAGCTACCATGTGGGTTCTGGTGTAAAACCAATTGTCGTGGTAGATAAACACCCGAGACTATACTCCCGTGTTCTTGGATTACGCTATGCTGCTGAGAGTGGACTAGAATACGTTGAGGTACAACACCATTATGCTCACGTGCTCTCCACGGTAGTTGATGCAGAGGTTGAGGGCAAAGTAGCCGGGTTAGCTATAGATGGTGTAGGCTGGGGTGATGACGGAACTATCTGGGGAGGTGAGGTCTTAGTAATCAGTACTGAGAGGTACAGTTATAGGAGAACAGGATCAATAGACAGGTTGCCACTAACAAGTGATAGAGACGCTTATATACCTATTAGAGTACTCTCAGCGTATCTCACAAAGCGGGGCTTTGAGTGGAGAGAGATCGAGAAAACACTGTTATCTTTAAATGCACCTTCTAGGATTATTCATGAAGCGCTCTCTTCTCACACCCTAGTAACACGTGGAAAATTCACGTGGGCATCTAGTACGGGCAGACTCCTCGACATGATAATGAGTATCATTGACCCAGCCGTGGAGAGGACTTATGAAGGAGAACCAGCAATTAGACTTGAAGCGCTTGGCGCTAGAGCGGAGAAGGCGGTTTACATTGATGATTACAGAGTTGTAAGTGATAACAGTATCTATAAACTTGATTACAGTGGACTCGTTGACTGGGTTTTGCAGAATAAGGACACTATGAGCCCCTATGTACTAGCGAGGAGTTTCCTCTATAGTCTAGGAGTAGCGTTTGGGGAATTGATTACGCTATCTACTAAGGGTCTAGGAGT
Source organism: Desulfurococcaceae archaeon (assembly GCA_020833245.1). Taxonomy (GTDB): domain Archaea; phylum Thermoproteota; class Thermoprotei_A; order Sulfolobales; family Desulfurococcaceae; genus UBA285. The sequence goes on along the minus strand of JAJHQQ010000006.1, from coordinate 34,379 downwards.
AGAGAGCATTGTACTAGCTGGTGGGGCAGCCGTCAACGAGCTAATATATATGGGTGTACATGAGAGGCTGAGAGAAGAGGGTCTTATCCCAAAGTTGCCTAGAAGAGTGCCTCTTGGCGATGGTGGCTTAGCGTTAGGTCAAGTGATAGCAGCAGATCTCCTAGCGAGGGAAAGCAGATTTAAAAACTACACGGATTGTTTAGAGTAAGCCTGGTGGATATTTGTGCTTTCGCGATTAAAGCGTGGAATAGGAACAGGCGAAGTCCGCAGAGACTACAAGGTGATCAGGTATAGTCCTTGGCTTCTCCACTTTAACACTGGTGCCTGTAACGGGTGTGATATAGAGGTCTTAGCTGCCATTACACCCCTCTACGACCCGGAGCGGTTTGGAGTTAAGCTCTCTCCGAGTATTAGGCACAGCGATATCTTGGTCATAACAGGGGCTGTAACTAAGAAGGCTGGTGAGAGGCTTAGGAGACTATATAATCAGATGCCGTGTCCCAAGTTCACTGTTGCTGTTGGAGCTTGTGCCTGTAATGGAGGCGTCTTCTCAAAGTCTTATAATGTTCTCGGTGGAGCAGACAGAGTAATACCAGTAGACATCTATGTCCCAGGTTGCCCTCCTAGACCAGAGGCTATTCTAGATGGAATAGTTAAGCTATTAAAATTAATGAGCGAGGGCAGCGTTGGTGATAAGTGTGAGCAGTAAACTAGACTTCTTCTCAAAGTACGCGGTTAAAACAGAGATCATTAAGCCTAAGAGAATAGCCTTTACCGTCAAATCTGAGGATGTGAGACATATTTTCGAGGAGCTAATTAAGCAGCACGGTCATGGAGCCTTCTACGTATCTACAATCGCCGGGACTGATCTGCCGGGAGAGAATAAAATTAGACTGGACTATTACGTGGTCTTGCTGCCGGAAGAAGAGACTATTGTAATAAGGACTTACCTAGATAGGAGCAACCCGCTAGTAGACTCACTAGTAGACATTATTCCAGGAGTGCTCTCAGGCGAGTGTGAAACACATGATTTACTAGGTGTTTTCTTTAAGGGAAACCCCTTCCTTAAGCGTGGCTTTTTCGTGGCTTTAGATGTAGCCGAGAAGGGTATTTACCCGCTTAGAAAAGACAGTGGTGTGTAATATGGGCGTTACAAAAGTAATTGAAGTTCCAATCATAACAGCTGAGATACCTATTGGTCCACAGCACCCAGCTTTACATGAGCCACTACTGCTTAAAGTGTACGCAGACGGCGAAGAGATCATTAGGGCAGAAGTCAATACTGGGTATAATCACAGAGGTGTTGAGAAACTCTGCGAGAAGAACACTTTCTACCGAGATTTATTTATAGTTGGCCGCGTTTGTGGTATATGTAATACTGTTCACGCTAACTGCTACGTGAGAGCACTAGAGTACCTGCTCGACGCGAGGCCTAATAACAGGGCTAGATATCTCCGTGTATTAGCAATGGAGCTTGAGAGAATACACAGTCACATGTTAATAAACGCCGTTATGGCCGAGATCGTTGGATTTGACACGCTGTTCATGCAAATTATGCTAGATAGAGAGAGAGTGATGAAGGCTAAGGAGATATTAACTGGTAACAGAGTCCTAGCAGACTACATGATAGTTGGAGGTGTCAGAAGAGACATTGACGAGGTAAAGCGCGCCAGAATTAGAGACTTACTACTGAAGTTAAAGCCTCGAGTCGAGTACTATAAGAAGGTGTTTATGGAGGACGAGACAATTGTTAAAAGACTAGTAGACATAGGAGTACTAAAACCAGTTGACGTTACAAGCCACAGCCTAGTAGGACCTGTAGCCAGGGGCTCTGGCGTTAAAATAGACAGCAGAGCTAGTGATAGATACGACGCCTACGATGAGATACCGTTTAATGTCGTTACTAGGACTGAAGGTGACTCCTGGGCTAGAATGATGGTTAGGTGGGATGAGACTCTAGAAGCTATAAATATGTGTCTCTACATCCTCGAGAAGCTCCCCTTTGACGGCAATCCCGTGCCAGATGAAAAGAGACTCCCACGCGTGATACCGCATGGAGAGTCTTACGCTAGAGTCGAGGCTCAGCGAGGTGAATTAACCTACTACGTTATGAGTGACGGGAGAAGCCCAAGTCCATATAGAGTCAAGATCAGAACACCCAGTTTCAATAACGTTATAAACTCGGCGTTCATGTATGTGGGGTTGAGCATAGCAGATGTACCCGTAGCTCTAACTTCGCTCGACCCCTGTATTTCCTGTATGGAGAGAGTTACGGTAATAGACTTAGAGAAAAACACTAGGTATAAATTGACGCTAAGAGAGCTGGCTGGTGGTAAAGTGTGAGAAGACCCAAAATACTCGGCCTCGTTCTCAGAAATTTCGCGAAGAGGCCCGCTACTATTCAGTATCCACGTGTAAAGACACCTATCGAAGAAGACTCGCGCGGTGTACAGTACGCTGACTTAACAAAGTGCACGGGCTGTACTCTGTGTGCTTTAGAGTGCCCTGCTGACGCCATTACCATGACGCCTATTCCACAGGGCTACGAGGTTACCGCTAAGAATCCTAGGAGAATATACCCGTTAATAGACTACTCTAAGTGCGTGTTCTGCTACAGGTGTGTTAAAGTCTGCCCTGTAAACGCTTATATTGTCACTAGTAAATACGATATCGCTGGCCCCACTCGAATAAGCTCGGAGGAGTACTCGTTAAGCACACTGAAAAAGGTGAGCTAGTAGTGGTAATGGATTTAATACTCGCCCTGATACTACTCTACGTAGTGGCGATCTTACTGCTCTCTATAGTTGCTTTAAGAGGCCAGACAATAGGCGATCAGGTTTTAGCTATCGATGTAATAACTTACATGTCTCTCGTTCTACTTTCCCTTATAACCATTTACTTGAAACAACCACTACTCATAGTTCTACTAATACCTCTCGCTCTGTGGGTTTACGCGTTAGACATATACATAGCTAAGTACCTCGAGAGGGGTGATCTAGGTGCTTGAAGCCCAACTGGTACTAGTACTAGTAGGCTCAGCACTACTCTGCCTAGGAGCGTTCGCGGCAATAGTCTCCGCGATTGGTTTCCACAGGTTTAAGAACTTCTACTTGAGATTACACGCGGCAACTGTGGGTACAATATGGGGCTCAGTGTACCCGCTAATAGGAGCGGCCCTAATAGCTATTACAATAAGTGAGCTTGGAGCATATAGGTGGTTTGTGCCAGGCGCAATAATAGTGGCAGCTATTATTGTTTTAATGCTAGCACCCGCTGGCTCACATGCTCTTGCACGCGGGGTTCACAGGGCTCGAGTTGCCCGTGTAAAGCCCTGCTTAGCAGACAAGTTAGACCCTGAATTATGTGGGTGATAAACCCATGCTACCTGGTGAGACTGGAGTATACCTAGTTATGGCGATTATAAGCTTACTTTCAGTCGTCGCTGTGTACATGGCTGTTAAGACACGTGACTTAGTTAAAGCGGTAATTTACAGTGCTCTTCAAAGTGGACTTTACTCAATACTGTATTTTTTACTACTCGCCCCTGACATAGGCCTAGTGTACATTCCAGTAGCTGTTGGGCTCATACCTGGAGTACTACTAGTTCTAATTAGTAAGACTGAGAGGTGGGAGAAAGAATGAGGCTTGTAGAGGTTATTGTACTCATAAGTACTGTGCTCGCGGTAGCTCTACTAATCACAGTTGGGTTTGAGCACCTTGTACCATCGGAGAGAGTGAGACCTGTTGCCGAGTTCTACTTAAATGCGACGTACAACCAGTATGAACTGAGAAATTACACTGCGATGTCGCCTGAGGCTGTTACAGCCATAGTCTGGGATTTCAGAGGATTAGACACATTATTTGAGACTTCTGTATTCTATCTGGCACTAATTGCGGGGCTAGCACTAACACGTGGCCTTTTACTAGAGCGAGCTGAGAAGTCCGGGCACGGGCTCTCAATAATAGTGAGAACCGTCACGAGGATCACAGCACCCATGATAGTGGCTGTTGGGGCATCTATAGGCCTCCACGGCCACTTAACTCCAGGTGGCGGCTTTCAGGGAGGTTCTGTCATCGCGGTTTTGCCGATGGTGGTAATAGTTGTGTTCTCGGCGAGTTTCCTAGTTATAAAGGGTGTTACAACGACAAAGTTATTAGTTGTGAGGAGTCTAGGCTTAACAGGCATTGGTTTAACCGCTATAGCTGTGTTCCTAGTGGGTATTACTCTACACATGCCAGCATACGTTTTTCAAAACATGGCAAAGCCCGATGCTCAGATATCAATGCCATATAGTGTCGCCGGAGCTCTCATAAGTGGAACACTCTGGTTCTTCAATATCTTCGAGATGTTCGCTGTAGCAGCCGGGTTCTCTATCGCGTTTATAGCGCTAATGCTCGCGAGGACTCTTGAGTCGAGTAGAGGTGAGTAGACGTGGAGGCTGTAAACACGTATCTACTATCAGTTACTCTGGCATCTCTACTAGTGAACTTTGCTATCTCACTCTATGCTATGTTTTTTAAACCACACTATGTCAAGAAAGTAATCGCACTAACTATTCTGGGTGATACTGTAAACACGTTTGCAATATATATTGGCTATAGAAGGTGGGTTGAGCAAAGACCACCGCGCGTACCAGTATTAACGGATCTAAGGCCAGAGGCTATAGAGGAGTTTAAGAACCTCGCTGTAGACCCGCTTCCACAGGCCCTAGTATTAACAGCTATTGTTATAGGTCTAGCGGTTATTCTCTTCTTAGTATTCCTAGGCTGGATACTCTACTCTCACTATAGAACTCTCGACATGAGGGAGATTAAGAGGCTTAAGGGGTGAGTACACGTGAGGCGTGTCTCTAGAGGCTTCATAGTATTTATTCTAGCTTTCACCGTGTACGTAGTTTACACTGGGAGTATCAGCGGCTACGATATTGTAACAGGAGTTATAGTGTCAGCCGTTATAGGTGCACTCTTCTCAAACATAGTCGTCGAGAAGCCTATCAAAGTAGTAGATCCGAGAAGATGGCTCCACTTACTCGTCTATGCACTTCTGTACTTCACCTACTACGAGGCAAAAGCCCACATAGATGTCATCCGGAGAATCCTTCACCCTAAATTACCAGTTAACCCAGCCATAGTTGAGGCCCCGTATAGAATAGAGTCTGACTTCGCTATCACAGCGGTAGCTAACAGTATTACTAATACTCCTGGAACAGTAGTGGTAGACATTGATCCTTCAAAGAAGAATTTTTATATTCACTGGATTAGTGCTAAAACCTTGGATCCGCTAGAAGCGAGAAGAGAGATATTTGAGACTTTTGAGAAACACGCGAAGAGAATATTCGAGTAGAGAGGTGGGAGGGGTGAACCTAGAGACGCTATCTTTAAACCTGCTTGGCTTACTCACACCCTTCCTGGTTATACTAGCGTTCATTACACCTCTTCTCTCTAAGCTACTTAAGAGTAGTAGGAGAGCACCCTTTATAATAGCACTGATCGGGGGCGTCTACGCGGCTATGGCTTCAACAGTAGTGTTCTGCTACGAGATTACGAGTAGAAGTCCACTTATATACACTTATGGCGGCTGGCCGCCACACTTCGGAATAGTCTACGAGATCGACTTATTCAACGGTCTCCTGGGATTCCTCGTAGCGTGGATAATGCTCGCTATAATTCTATACTCTAGCTGGTACAGTAAGCGCCTTGACGATGCATCGTGGTACTTCACGCTACTACTAGGCCTCACAGCTGGTGTCTTGGGGTGTCTATACACAGGCGACGCCTTTAACTTCTTCGTCATGCTAGAGGTTCTCAGCATATCCACGTATGGGCTAGTCGCGTATTTAAGAAATAGAGCTGAGGCTGTAGAGGCTACTGCTAAGTACGCACTAATAGGAGCAGTTGCCACAACAATGTACTTCTTAGCGCTAGTTATTATTTACTCAGGTTACGGCACAGTTAATATGGCGTACCTCGCAGGGCTATCCTCAGCGGAATTCGTGGTCAAAGAACCTAGTTTAAGATATCTCTCACTGTTAGCTGTTTCATTAGCTCTCTGGACATTTACGTTTAAGTCAGCAATATTTCCCAGTCATTTCTGGTTAGTAGACGCTAACCCAGAGGCACCTCACCCAGTGTCAGTGGCTCTCTCAGGTCTAGTGGAGAGCGTTGGCATATATGCAGCTGGGAGATTCCTCTACACAATATTTAGGCCAAATGGTGTGCTAGCTGTATATCACAGCGTAATTTTAATTGTTCTAGTTACCCTGGGAGCGATCAGCGGAGTTGTCTGTGCATTGATGATGCTGAATCAACGAGATATTAAGAGGCTGCTGGCTTATAGTAGTATTAGTCACACGGGAATAGTCTACATGGGGCTCTTCGCGGGCTTCTTAGTCAACAATAGCGCGGTAGAGGCGGCAATAACAGGGGCAATCGTGCACGCAGTGTCTCACGTTATAGCGAAAACAGCTCTCTTCATGTCTAGTGGCTTATTTATCGAGACTTCTGGTTCAAGAGACCTCGACGATATGAGAGGAGTAGGCAGAGCACACCCACTAGCACTCGTAGCGACAGTCATTAGTACACTAAGCCTCATAGGGCTAGTGCCTTTCATCGGGTTTTACTCTAAATTACTCATAATACTGGGTTACATCTCAGCGGGCTTTGTAATTGTACCAATACTAGTAATCGCTATAACAGCCCTCTCAGTGCCAGGCTACATGAAAATACTGTCCTCAGTGGCGTTCGGCATTCCAGCTAAGGAGTACAAGAGGCCTAGTGGGGAGACTTGGGTTGAAGTACTAATATTGCTAATAGCGCTGTCACTCCTAGTTCTCGGCGTAATATTCTGGTATATTATGCCTATCTTTCAAGACACTACTTCAAGCCTTATTAGCGGTGCAGGAGACTATATTAATTCCGCACTAGAGAGAATACCGGAGGAGTTAAGGAGTCTAATGAGAGGGGTGAGTTAGAGACATGATTACTGGCTCCGTTAATTTGCAGATTAGCCCCTATGAAGCTGTTACTATCTCGACAGGGGTGGTAGCGCTCCTACTAGTAGTGACACTAGTGCTCTATTACGCGCTGAAGTCGCGCACTATTAGAGTCTCAGATGTCTACTTGTCTGGTGAGCCAGAGAGCGTTGTCTCAAGGTTGTCTCCTAGTGTGGCTGCCTTATACTGGGGGTTTATGAGGAGATTTGCGAAGTCAATTTATAACATGCTAATTAGCAGAGTTCACACTGGTAGTCTACATGACTGGTATAAGTTTATTTCATCGTGGTTTGGAGTGCTCATCTTGATCTCGGTGGTTGTATTCACAGTGCTAAAACTCGCAGGCGGGTAGTTATGATCAGTGAGATCATTCTAGCAGTAGTATCCGCTATTGTCTTTCCAGGATTATTATTTACTGTTTCACTAGCACTCTTTACACAGTACATAGTGCGAAAAGCATCAGCGAGATTTCAGAGTAGAATGGGCCCTAGCTATGTTGGGCCATTTGGTGTCCTCCAGCCGTTTTACGACTTCTGGAAGCTCTTACGCGTTAAGGAGACTGTGAAAACTAGGTTTAGCATGGTGAGAGCAGCCGAGCTCCTACTAATAGTGGGAATAGTGTTTCCTATTAGTGCACTAGTATTCCTGCCTTTAAGCCCGTTTAGAATAAGTTGCGAGTTTGATATACTCATATTCTTCTACATGGCTAGTGTTATGCCACTAGTAGCTATGGTAATGGCGTCACTAGCTATGCCCGGTCCTTATACAAGTATAGGTGTTTCAAGACTACTAAGTATAATTACAATAGCTGAACCAGCCTTCTTCGCCAGTATAATTATCCCAGTATACTTATCCACAAGGAGCAGCGGGCTACTAATGAGTATAAGTGGCTATGTAAACGTATACCAGGCGTGGGAGCGCCCATTAACGGCTTTAATAATGACTCTCTGCTTCATAGCGTTTATTATTAGTCTTCAAGCTAAGGCTATGTATCAGCCGTTTAACATACCCGAAGCTGAGCAGGAAATAATTGCTGGCTTTGAAACAGAGTTCTCTGGTCCACTACTAGCACTAGTGAGGCTGTTACACGACGTAGACTTAGCAGTGTCTATTCTCCTAGGAGTCTACGTTTTTCTAGCTGGGCCACTGCCATTTAGACACCTCTCCGTGGGTGGAGTGTTAATGCTCGTAGCAAAGTACACTACACTCACACTCGTAGTCACACTTGTAAGGAGTATAATGGGCCGCTATAGAGTAGAGCAAGCACTACTACAGCTATTTAAATACAGCTTAACTCCAGTAATAGCGGCAGCCATACTCACACTCCTAGTTTAAAGGGGAGACTACAATATACTTCTACAGCAGTAGTAGTAAGGCGCGTATGTCTTGGATATAAGCTACATTATTCCACTAATAGCGACTTACGCGCTCATAGACTCAATCGACCCCTGTTTCTTCGCGATATACGCTAGTGTACTCGTGTCACTCGGTTTAAATAGTCCAGGTAAAATACTGAAAGCGGGACTTGTCTTTATAATAGCTGTTGGGTTAGGTTACTTTACTCTAGGTTTCTTACTGAGAAATGTTTTGTCCTGGGTTAACCTAGAGAGATCTAGCGCGGCACCTCTCATTATTCTGTATGGACTTGTTGCAATTCTCTACGGGGCTGTTAAGTTACTAAGAAAAAGCTCTAATATAACGGAATTAGTGTGTAAAGAAGACACGGGTACACTGTGCAGAGTAGTTAAGAGAATCGGGTTAAGTGAGATACGTGATCTCCCCAGTGTTTTAAAGTACACGTACCTAGTAGTACTCGGATTAGTAATGTCCCTTACAATACTACCCTGTAGTGCCGGGCTCTACATTGCCTATATTTTAATAACAGCGAATACTCCCATGTACTTGTGGATTCCACTGACGATCCTGTATATATTAGTATTCGTCTCACCACTAGTACTAGTAACTATGGGGCTAGTTGGATTATTTAAAGCGTTTAAAGCGGCCAAGTACATGGTTGGCTGGAGTATTTCAGAAAGGTACTCTGAGCTATTGAGAATTATAGGTGGAGTAATAGCGACTACTACAGGTATATACTTGTACTACTACTCGTAAAATTACAGTGCTGTTATCCATTGACGAGTACTTCAAACTCAATGTAGCCTGCTCTATTAGAAGGATTTATCAATTCAACACCCAATAGTACTATGAGTGAAGTAGACCCTACTTCTAGGGGGTTAATTATTAGACTGTATGTTTTAACCCAGTACTCTGTGCTAGTGGTAGTCGTGTAGTTTGCTTCTAGGAGTGTTCTCTTAAGCCAGAGCTTGTAGTCGTTTGTTGCCCAGTAGCCCGTTATGAGTGTAACCGGGTTGTAGGGAGATGTGTCAGCGTCGTAGTAGTATACTACGGGTATAAAGTCTAATTGCAGAGGTAATATAGCACCCCCGGATCCAATATAGTACCCTCTCAGCTTAATTGTTACGTTGATTTGAACTGGAGAATTACCAGTGAACTTTAAGAGCACATAGGCTTGGAAGTAGTTGTAGCTCCAGGGGCTACCTGTTAGTCCTCTACCAATAATTAGTAGACTGCCATTCTGAGCAAAGAAATACGGGTCAGTAAGAGAGTAGTAGGGGGTAGTAGAGTTCCTGCTGTACAGTCCATAAGTGATCCAGTAGTGAGTACTCGACAAGTTGCAGTTGCATGGTAGGTCATAGTATGTAGCAGTTGTCGTGGGGTTTTTCACTCTATTACAGTCGACTGGCGCAGTCAAGAATAGGAACTCTCTGAAGCCGGGTTGACTGTAGAGTGTACTATCAACTTTTCCAGCGTGTAGCTTGTAACCATAAGTGAGTAGTACTACCATAGCCGAGTTACTAGTGGAGTTGTGATTTCCCGATAAGAACGCAATTAGCTCAGGGTCTACGTAGTCTTTACTCCTTACGTAGTCTGGTACGGCGTTAAGACTGGGATCTTCGCGTGGAGAGTAGTAGTACACGATGTTGTCGCCGGAGACTAGCAGGATATAGTGGGGTTCATTTATAGCTGGGAGCTCAATAGTGTATGAGCTGTTAGTAAATACTCCTAAAGGCTTGTAGTATAATATCCCACCATTAATACTCTTCAATATAATCTCCCTAATGTTGATAGGTATGCGCGGATATACTGTAAGCAGAAGCGAGTTATTACCACTATAGCTGAGAGTCATAATTGGCGGGTACAGCATGTAGTGAAATCTACTACTAGCATCTTCTATGTTCTCTTTAAGATACAGTGTAGAGTACTTGTTCCACACGTATAAGCCAGCCACAGTTCCAACAACTATAATTAGAGCTAAATACGCTCCAATAATAGACTCCACACCTTTCAATTCAACCACCCATAGAGAAACACGAGTATTTGAAGAGGAGAGTTAAGTAAAACTAATTCCTCTAATTACTCTGAGAGGAATGTTAGGATCACTGGGCACCGTCGAGTAGAACTTGTTGAAATATGCTTGTTAGTAATTAAAGTAAGTTATTCTTGTTTTAAGTATACCAGCTAGTCCATTAAATGTCTTGTAAAACCACTCTGCTTCAGGCACAGACTTGTTTATGACTACTACTTTAACGCCGTACTGTGGGGCTTTCTCGAGCCACTCGAGGAGGTCATCTCTGTTCTCTCCGAGGAGTAGTATTTTTAAAAGCCCGTTTTGAAGAGCCAACTTCACTTCTTCTTCGCCGTATAATGCGAGCCCGTCGTCCTTAGCGATGTGGAGTTTGAACTCTTCAAGGTATTTCAGTGACTCAGCGTACTCTTGACCCTGGAGAATGTCCTCAGCTTTCATTACAAGTTCTCTAAGCCCCGCCTCACCCTGATATGAGACGTCAAATAGCTCTGGCGCCACTATTTGTTTTAATCGATAGTCGAGGTAGTCTCCCTCTATGAAGTCGTATTTAGCGTAAGCGGGCCCTCCGACGATAATGGCCTTTAGCTTCCCCTGTTCTAGTAGAGGTATAAATACTTTGTTGGCGTGTTCACCAACTCTCTTATAGAACTCCTCAGCTAGTTGCTCAATTATTCTGTCAAATCTCCGCTGGCTTTGACCACCCTTGTGGTGTTTGCCAGGTACATAACCCTCTATCTCTTCTACTACCTCGAGCCTATTCCCCTTGAGTAGCCCAATAGTAGCGTAGTCCCTCTCAACTAGTAATAGCCCGATTACGCCGGACTCCGAGATCATTTCCTCTAGGAACTCGGTGTGAAATCGCTTATCTGTCCTGTAGAAGAAAATTGGAACCTTCTCGGGGGGTATAAGCATAATAACAATGCTGTCACCAGTGTCCGGGTTTAACCCGGCAAAGAGCACTAAGCCGTTATCTGGTAACTTCGGTATTTTACTCAACCTATCATAAGCTACATTTAAAGCCCACTCAACAGCGTTTCTAGTCTTCTTTAACTTAATGTTCTCGGCTACAGAGATCTCTTGTCTCAACAACGCTAAGACATCTCCAATCGGCCTACCCGGCGGTATATAAAGGCTTAGTAGTATTGTGGCGTGTGCGCTCCACTTAGAGAGCTCTTTTATAATTTCACGTAGTTTTTGTTTATCAACTCTCAGCTTTTCTAACTGCTCTTCACTATAGCTAAAAACTCATAACCTCTCAGCCTTCACTACACGACTACGTAAACAACCAGATTTAAGAGAAAACACAAAAATCCCTTTTTAATTCTTCGACTCTACTAGCTTAGCTGATGTTGAAGTTAACGCGCGCTCTCTTTTACTTCCAATAAGGCAGTTACAGGGTTGGCGATAAGTTTGAATATCTATGAGTTATTGTGAGTATTTGGTGTTATAGGGTAATGTTCAAGTACCTTTGCTCTTATTGTAGTTACGTGGATGATCCGCGTTGTGGTGACGCAGAGAGGCTCAGATGGGAGCCCTGTGGCGTTGGGCTCAACGGGCACCCATGGCGTGTGAGTGAAACAAGTGAACTCACATCGAGATGTAGCCCCTCAAACAGAAATACAAGAATTCACAAATAACATCAAGCACCGTTAGAGGGAAATTGCTTCCTCCACGTTTTTAATAAGGTCTTGAAGTCCGCTGGGGGTAGCCTCATAGTAGTGTACTTCACGGCACCCATAGCTCTCGAGGATGCTCTTTAACTCAGCGCTACGACCACCCCATCCATATGCACTAATAACAATAGTCTTCTTGCAGCCTGTCTTGTGAACAAGTAGTTTCACTAAGTACTCTACCATGGGGAACGGCATGTTTTCATACAGTGAAACCCCAATAACCAGCGTGTCAGCTTCCACGCCTTCACCCACTACTTCACTTATCAGAGACCTCTTACTCCACGTAAAGGCGTGAGTGGATACATCGTAGCCACGACTCTTAAGCCTACTTGTAAGCTCCAACATAAATCTCTCTATAAACCCGTACATTGAGTCGTACACTACTAGTACTTTAGAACCAGCGCTCTTAGCCCACTTCTCGTATAGCTTTGCCATGATTAATGCATCGCTCTTTCCGAGTACAAGTCCATGTGCTGGCGCAATGTACTCTGATCTCTCTATAAGTTCAACTAGTCTACTGAGAGATTTTAATACAAACGCCCTGTAGTGTCCTACTACGTTTGCGAAGTACTTACGTGCTAATTTAAAGTAGCGATCTCTCTCCTCGCTGCTGAGAGAGCCTAGTAGCTTCTCTCTGAATAACCCATAGGATCCAAAGACATCGCATGTGAAAAGTGCTTTATCACCGTGTAAGTAGCTGATGATAGTCTCAGGCCAGTGAAGCCATGGCGTGTAGTAGAAACTAAAGTGTAAACCACTTACTTCTACTTCTTCTCCGTCTTTAACGGGCTTAAACTTCACGCTGATACCGTACTGAGATTTTATTAGCCTCTCTCCCATCGGATGCCCCATTACAGTAACGTCAGGGTTGGCTTTAACGAGATCTGGTAGTGCTCCGCTGTGATCAGGCTCTAAGTGGTGAGTTATAATATGAGTCAACTTATTTAAAACACCAGTCTCCTCGAGAACCTCCACTAGCTTATCACCATACCCGGCTTTCCACGTGTCAACTAGAACTACGCCACTACTCCCCTTAACTACGTACGCGTTGTAAACAATTCCTTCAGGTATTTCCCATAATGCCTCAAAGTACTTTGTATCAGAGTCTAGTAGTCTCAAGACCTCAATGTTCTCTGTTAGCTTATAGCGAATAATGTTCTCACTCAAATACACCACCTCTGCTACTAGGTTTAAGTCTAGGTCAGTTAATAAAAACTCGCTCTCCTCGCGAAATAGATCACTTTAACCATAGTGCAGCACACGGGCTTAAACACTGCTAGAGGAAAACCTTAGTTCATGGCGAGTTCAACAGATCCTCTTAGCGTTTCTCAGCGTTTCTTTGTATAGTGGATCCTCGAGATCACTTCTTTTCAGCACTACTATGTCGAGAGGTATGCTCTCCCTCTTCAGTAATCTTATTTTTCGCAGTGGCATCTATAGGGTCGGCGTCACCACTAACTATGACTACTACGTCGAAGTCACTTGAAGGAATATTCTCTCCATGAGCTCGCGGCCCAACTAGGTAGGCCTCTTCAATTAGGCTACTGGTACACAGCTTCTGAGTAAACTCAGCGTAGAGTTTCTCGTAAAGCTCTACTTTCTTAGCTAATGCTAAGTAGAGTTCACGGGTCTGCAACTCTCTTCACCCACTCAATTACTCTTAAAGCGTTCTCTACGCAGTTTTTCAACGCTCAGCTGTGTAGTTGTAAGTTCTTTTACCGGGATATCTGGCGAGCGCGTAGTGTGGTGTTAATAGCTCGCAGGACAGTGAGATATCGTTGGGGACTTCTATTCCAATAGCTCTCATAGCGTCTAGTAGTTTAGCTAAGTCGTGAGTGTATGGGTGAACACCCGCTATAGACACTAAGAGGGTTTTTAAGTAGAACTCAACTGCCTGGTGTGCACTAAAACAAGATAGCCAGTAAATACCCTCCTCTAAGTTCCTAATAGCACTTTTCAAAAATACCTCTCTTCGCTCAGTCCACTCGGCTGGAAGTTTAATGCTCTTCATAAGATCCCTTCCACTCCAAGTTAAAGTACTCCTCACGATCATTGTTTAAACACCAGGTGTAGTAAAGTTGACTATTTTACATTCACGTCTAGAGACTAGCAATTGAAAAGACCTGTTATTTCGTGGTAGCGTTTCCTGGTGAAAATAGATCTTAACTCTCTAGCGTTAAATTTTATAGCCCTTATACGTGTATCCACGTGGAGTAGTGACCATTTGGAGACACTCAAAGAGAAGGGGTAGTGTGCTTGAATAGAAATAGTGAAGCACTATTAACAATAGTAGAGGAGACAGCTAGAGGGGCCTTTTACCTGTTTAGTGGCAATGTCCTCGCAACTGTATTGTCTGCTGCATGTGGTATTGCTGTTGCGAGGCTCTTAGGTCCAGATTTATATGGAGCCTATTCCCTGGCTTTTACAATAGCTGGTTTTCTAATGGTCTTCACGGGTCTCGGCGTTAACTCGGCTTTAACTAGATACATTTCTCATCAATACGGTTCTGGAGGACACGGAGTACTAGCTGTTATGATTAAAACTGGCACACTATTCGTTACTTTAGAGTCTCTACTAGTTTACCTACTAGGCTACTTGTTTATAAAAGACCTCTCAGCATGGCTTGTTAATAGACCAGAGCTCGCGGACTCAGCGCTCATTCTCCTACCAATAGTTGTTTCTCAGGCAATTATAGCAGTATCTACTGGTGTTTTACTGGGATTTAGAGACGCTAAGAGAATGGCTTTTATTAGTATTGCTCAGCAAGCTCTTAGACTACTACTAGCCCCGTTACTAGTAATCCTCGGAATGGGGCTCACAGGAGCGCTACTAGGAAACACATTGGCGTACATTTTCTCAACAGTGCTTGCAGCATTATACCTCTACAAGTACTACTTAGTAGTGAGTGGAGCCACTGGCCCCCGCACTAGAAAAGTCCTTTTCGAGATGATCATGTATGGAGCACCACTGTACGCCTCTGGCGTGGTATTCACCCTGGTCGATGTCTACAGAAACGCGTTACTCTCTAGGATTGCGAGTGATTATGTTGTCGGGAGCTTTAACGCCGCGTATAGATTCGTGACATTAATTACTATAATTACAACTCCTATTTCAACCGCGCTGTTTCCAGCGTTTTCTAGGCTTAGTGGAAGTAGCAATGTCGAGGATCTTCGGAGAATGTTTACTATTTCAGCCAAGTACACCTCGCTTGTTGTAGCCCCCGTAACGGTGTTTGCAGCTACTATGTCTAGAGAGTTTGTCGCGGTGCTATTCGGGAGAGGGTACTTAGAGTTAACTCCCCGTTTCTTCGCCTTAGCGGCGTTGAATTACCTATATGTTCTCTTAGGGCACATGGTTCTGGGCAGTTTCTTCAGCGGTGTAGGGAAGACTAGAGTTAACTTAGACATGATGTTAATTTACAGCGCTGTCTTCGCGCTACTAGCACCAGCGTTGTCGAGTAGTCACGGCGCTGACGGCCTACTCTACGCTATTATAGTGGCTAACGGAGTCTCGGTAATTTACGCTCTCTACATCGCGTACAGGGAGTACAGAGTGAAATTAGAGTACTACTCTACACTAGGCATACTGACCGCTTCACTCATATCTTCAATACCGGCATTTACACTGTCAACGTCGCTAAATGTCACCGGTGCATTACTAAACTTATTGAAACTAGTTGTTAGCGGACTACTATTTCTACTCGTATACTCAACTCTACTCCCATTACTCAGAGTAGTGAGTAAAGGCGATGTTGAATTCGTAGTAGACATCTTCTCGAGTATTAAGCCACTAAAACCACTAGTAAAACTCGTAGCAAAATACGAGGAGAAATTACTCTCTACGCGTCTAGTGCCCTATAAACCGCGTTAACTCTACTCACTGTACTAGCGCCAGATACGTAGACCTCTATTCTAATAGCGTTTCTAGAGTTTTACAACTACATATTTTAATGCCTGGTAATAACCCGGTTTCGCGCATACACCCGTATTATGAGTTAAACAGTGCACGCAGTATAGCGCAGACTATAACACCGCTATACGCTCATTTTACTCTGCACTTCAGCTATCTAATAGTAGGATTGGGCGGAATTCAAATTGTTTTTAACTTAGAGCTCACATTTCGTTCACGGTGTGTCTAGTTGAAAGCTGTTATTACCGGGGCCTCTTCGGGTATCGGAAGAGAACTCGCTAAGATCCTCTGCGGGGAGAGAAATAATACTGTGCTGGGTGTCGGGAGGGACAAGACTAGGCTTTCACTCCTCGCTGAGGAGTTGAGAGACTGCTTTATACCTGTTCAAGCAGACTTGTCGAGAGTAGAGGGAGTCTACGTAGTGTTTAAGGCCACTAGGGAGTATCTTGGAGAAGTAGACTTACTAGTTAATAACGCTGGTTTCGGAGTTTACAAGAAAATTATTGAACACAGCGTTGAGGAGGTGGTGTCTCTAGTAAACGTGAACTTTATTGCTCCGTTAATATTGACTAAAGAGCTCTTAAATCTAATGAGACATGGCTCAGTAGTAGTTTTCGTTGTAACAGCGGGGGTTTACGTGCTACTAGAGTCTCTTCCACTATACGGAGCGAGCAAGGTTGCTCTACACTACGCGGTGAAAGCTCTGCGCAGAGAAATACGTGATCGAGGAGTCCACGTGCTCGCGGTGTATCCCGGTGTAGTAAACACGGAGTTCCATATTAGAGCGGGTTACTCACTACGAGGAGGCCTTGATCCGCGTAGAGTCGCAGAAGAGATCATTAAGGCGATTGAGAAGAAGAAAAGCGAGGTTTACATACCGAGGTACCTGGTCACAGCTAAGTTACTCGCACCAATACTACCCGGATATAAAGTACCAGTTAAAACACGGTAATGAGTACACTAGCAACAAGAGCACAGTGTGGAAGCAAAAAAGACCAAAATTGGTGAGCTAACGGGCCCGCCGGGATTTGAACCCGGGACCTCCGGCTCCGAAGGCCGGCGCCCTGTCCTGGCTAGGCGACGGGCCCCTAGGAGGGTAGTTTTATAGGGGGATTCTTATTTTTCAGGTGTGGTTTTGAAGAGGTGGGATTTCTCAGTGTAGCCTTCTCTGGTTATTACTACTAGGTCTACTCCGTCTCCTGATAAGACGTCTCTCTCAATGACTGTTTTTATGGCTTCTACAGCTATTTTCTCTGCTTCTTCTAGTGTGAGGTCTTCGCGGTATTTTGGCTCAATGTAGCCTAGTGCGAGCTGTGCGCCGGAGCCCACCGCCGCGTACTTCTCTTCTATTAGGCTCCCCACGGGGTCTAGGATGAATAGTGATGCCCCCTCCTCGTCGTATCCTCCCACAATGATCTCTGTGAACATCGGAAAGAGCTTGTAGTTGTATAGTACTAGTGAGAGTACTTTAGCGAGACTACGTGTCTTAATGTCTCTGCCTACTTTGAGCTCATAGTACTTAGACTCGAGCTTTAAGAGCTTAGTTAAGTAGCCTACATCGCCTAGTAGCCCCGCGAAAGCCACGCCTGTCCTCCCAGTAATCATGTAGACTTTCTTAGCTTGCTTACTGAGAACAAAGCCATCATATGTAACTCTCTTATCAGTTGCTAGTACAACGCCATCTCTAGTCTTTAACCCAACAGCTGTTCCAGGCAGCAATAGACTCACCCTTCACGAGAAACTCTAAGATTACTAGAGGTATTTATACCAAGATACAGTAGTGAGGAGAATACTTTCACCCACCTCTCCGAGTCTAGTCAACAAAACACACACGATAAATCAGAGAGAAGTGAAAAACCGTGTAGGGGTTGTAGCTGTGAAGTGCGAGTTCTGTGGTGGCACACTTGTCTGGGACTATGGGAGCGGGGAAATAGTTTGCTCTCAGTGTGGCGTAGTACAGGGTAGGATATTTTCGAGTGATATTCCAGGATGCGAGGCAGTGCCGACTCGCGATCAAGAGGCGGGCGCGGAGAAGCGGGGCACTCACAGCGCTGTAAAGCTCTACTCTTCGAGGTATAAGAGGCTATTAAAACTCTACTTAGCTGCGTGTAAGAGAGTTGGCTCTAAGCCCTGGCTTGAAGTAGACTACAATAAGCTGTTTAAAACTGGTAGGTTTGTTAAGACAATAACGTCAACGCTCTCTAAGAGAGCGCGAGAGAGCATAGGGAAACACGATTACTGGGAAGTTGTGAATAGAGGTATCAGAGTACTAGAGTCTGTAAACCCAGCTCTCCTAGCTAGGAGTGAGAGGTGTAAATACGCACTAGCATACATGGTCGCCGTAGCCGCAGAGACGGGTAAAATACCCAGCGAGGAGGAAGTAGTATCTGTTTTCAATGTCAGTGAAACTAGCTACCGGAGGCTGAGACTAATTGCTACGAGTATACAGTCTCGACACGCTCTTACTCAGCTTAAAAACACCTAGGAGAATAGAGAGTCTAGAGTAGCATGGAGCACAGATGTGTACTCGTGAACTCGAAAACCACACACATTAAGAGCTACAGTGAACTCTACGACACTGTTAACAGGGGATTGAAGAAGCTGAAGCTACAAGTGGGAGAAGACTTTACTAGTCTACTTAAGAGAAAAGTAAACTGCACTTACACGGCTGTAAGTGCCGAGAACCTCTACTACACTCCTAGAGAGCGGTTTAACGTCTACTTCTCGCTCACAGAGTGCTTTATGAAAAGACACCTTCACTCGTCACAGTTATTACTCCGGGCTTGTCTAGCTCTCCCTGAATAGTGACATTTGCGTTTGAAATAAAGGACTTAGCTACCTCGATCGCGGTTACTGCGTGGAGTGTTACTTTGGCGACACCGGCAGTACTAGTTCCCCGGGCGAGGAACATGTAGGGTACGAGCATGTCGGCCATGTACCTGTCAAAGGCCATACCCGTCTCGTAGTCCTCTATTAACACGCGAGCAGCCTCTTCACCCACGACTTCAGCTGGTTTTCCCTTCTCGCCCACCGAGTCTCCTCCCAGCCTTGTTCCACTACTAGTGTCAATGTACACGAGTATACCGCTACCCGGGCCTAAGTGCGGGTCTTTCTCGGGTGGGTAAGTCTCTAATTCAACACTGTACTCAGTACTCAGCACGTTGCGTAGTAGTCTAAGAGCGGAGTCAGCCTGCCTCTTAGCGACGTGGTGTGGGAGCTTAACAGCGTGGCTTATAATGCGGAGTGAGAGCGGTTTACCGCGACTAATAATGTTTACTGGTCTGAGAGGCTGATTTAACGGCTTTGCAGCGAGCTCTACTACTCCCCCGCCACGCGGGTAGTGTCCCCGCCTCTTTAGCTCGATGTCTATGTCTACGCCGAACAGCTTCAAGTTGTGTTTAAAGACGTGAACCATGTAGTCTACTGGTGGACTCCACGGGACGTTAGTTCCTCCACGTAGTGTTACTCTAGACTCGCACTCGGCGTGTAGTAGAACTGGTAGTATTGCTTGAATAACGAGGGAAATACTGCCGGCTGTTCCAATATCGAAGTTGAACTCGCCGCAGAGCCTCTTACGGGGTTTAAAAACTAGAGAAGTACTACCCACTTGCGCGTTTTCTACTTCTCCACTCGTAATGCTGGCAATAGCCCTCACTGCGGTGAGGTGCTGCGGCCTTAACCCTGGGTTGTCGCGCTTAGCCCTGATGTTGTATATTCTCAGTGGTTTAAGTGTCAGTGCTGAGAATGCCAGTGCGTATCTCAGTATTTGGCCGCCTCCCTCGCCGAAACTACCATCTATTTCCACTATGCTCATCTAGACACAGCCTCCTTATTCTCTCAACTCCGCGTATACTATCAATAAACTCGACTACTTCTCGCGGCAGGAGGTCTCTCCACTCATCTCTACCCTGTACAATTAGCTCTCTTATTCTAGAGCCATGGTACTTCTCCGGCTCTACAAGCTTTATCCTCTTAGTTTTAAATCCAAGCCACTCGTAGAGATACAAGACCTGCGGATTACCCGAAGCCACCGCTTCTACTCTAGGTGCTATTGACAGCAAGAAGGTTGCCCAGGCTGGGGGCATGTGTATGTCCGGTGCAGGAATAATCCACGCTCTATCGCGGACTCCTCTACTGCGCAGCAAATAATCGATCATTTCCATTCTCTCGCCGCCTGTAAAAGGGTTTTTACAAGTAAAGCCATCTTGAGCGCTCCCCACGGCTATTACAACTTCATCGTACTCGTTGATAAGCTGGATTAGCGCCTCGTAGTGACCATTATGAAAAGGCTGAAATCTCCCGGGGAAAAGCACTCTCCTCAAGTAAACCACCACTTAGACTAATCGCTACTGTTTTATTATTTAGTCTTAGCTCACTGAGACGTCAAGTTTATTGAGTCTAGGTTTGAGGGGACGTGAATACTACTCGCAAACTGCCTAATCTCCTTGGAGGTTTTAAGTAGAGTGTATAGTGCTTGTAGAGCGCTTGACTCTCCGTGGTTTAGTATAATTCTCTTTGGCTTAGGGTTAATGCTCTTAACGTAGGATATGAGCTCTCTCTGATCACTGTGTCCACTAAACCCGTCAATGCTGTGGACTTCTAGCTTCACGTTTAACACCTCGACTTTACCCTCAATAACTACTGAGACTTCGCGAGCACCGTCTTTTATCCTCCTGCCGAGAGTCCCCTCTGACTGGTAGCCAACAAATACAAGTGCGCTATTCGGGTCGCTCGCTATTAGTCTAAAGTAGTCTACAGCTGGCCCTCCGTTGAGCATTCCATTTGTGGCTATTATTATACAGGGCTTATCCTCGACTATGTCTGGTCTAGCAGCGTCTCCCTCTATTAGCTTCACGTTCTCCGTCACAAACGGGTTTTCTCCTTCAAGTATGAGGTCTCTTACGCGCTTATTCAAATACTCTGGGTACTGTAAGTGGACGGCTGTGACCTCGTTAACGAGGCCCTCAACGTATATGGGTATTTCCGGTATTTTCTTCTCTCTCATCGCGTCGTTTAAGACTAGTAGTATTTCTTGACCCCTACCCACAGAGAAGACCGGTATTAGCATTACTCCCTTTCTCTCAGCTACTCTGCCGGCAATTTCAATAAGCCTCTGCTCAGCCTTTAACCGGTCCTCTTGTAGTGTAGAGCCATAAGTACCCTCCATAATGAGGGCTTCTACTCTAGGGAACACTGTGTGCGATTTACCCAGAAGCCTCGAGTCAGCGTACTTGAAGTCGCCAGTGTAAACTATATTGTAGAGTCCAGGGCCCACGTGTAGGTGCACTATTGCTGAGCCGAGAATGTGGCCGGCATTGTACATTGTGAGCTTCATGTCTGGAGCTACGTCTGTAACCTCATCGTAGCTAATGGGAATTGTGTGTACTAGCGCGGTTGCCAGGTCTTTTTCACTAAATGGGAGGTACCTGCTAGATCTCCTCGCGACGTCTATGAGATCCCTGATCATTATTGCCATTAACTCCCGCGTGGGCTCAGTAACGTAGAGTGGTCCTCGGTAACCGTACTTGTAGAGTAATGGCACTAGCCCGGCGTGGTCTAGGTGAGCGTGCGTTACGATCACGGCGTCTAGCTCGTCTACCCTAAGAGAGTCCACGTCTACTATTGGATAGGCTTTACTGGGGTCTCCTAGAGCTCCAATGTTTACTCCAAAGTCTAGGAGAACCTTGCTCTCCCTAGTCTCTACTAGAATAGATGATCTCCCCACTTCTTTAAATCCTCCGAGAGCTGTTATTCTAACGTAGTTGTTTTTCACAACAACATCTCTGTGTATTCGCTCTCCCAGCTTTCTGAGAAACTCTAGTCTATATGGAGCCTGCTTTAAAGTGAGACCAGTTAATTCCCTCAGAGTTTTCGACTCTAGCGGTGAAATTCTCTGAGCTACTAGCCTCCAGCCCGTCTCAGCGAGCACGGCGGCTCTAACTTTGCCTCCAAGGTAACCCGGTTTTAGAGCCTTAACCCAGACCTCTCCGAGAAACTCGTCGAAGAACATACTACCCGGGTCTAAACCAGCCTCTCTCGGAGTGAGCTCTAGTATCTTCGACTTAGCCTCAGCCGGGTTGAGCCTAGAATCACTGGTTACTCTGATAACAATGCGTTTTCTCACTTTTTTAGCTATATTCTGAGCTAGTGTCTGGTATTCTGCAAGGGCCCTCCTGTTCTTAACGTATATTGTTATAAATGGCCCCTCGAACTCGATACTAGCTAGTTCAAGCTCCGCTGGTATTTCCTCTATAATGCTCTTTAATAAAGCCAGTTTATTCCTATCTAGTTGGAGTCTTCCAGCCTCCACATTTAGCCCCTTAAATTAACTAGTTTGGTTTAGGAGCTCGTGTTTACTCTCTAAACCTAGATTTAACTCTAATAATGGGCTTTTAAATTTAAGCTACCTTGTCAGATGATCCTTTCACGATTAAGAGCACTCTGTACTATTGTAGTGTCCTCCTCAGTGAAAAGGTCTCTTCTCTCACTCCGTCTCTACTAATTACAACGACATCGATGCCCTCTCCGCTAAACCCGTCTCTAGAGATCGCGCTTAGAACAGCCTTTACAGCGAGTTTTTTCGCCTCTTCAAGCGTCATAGTATCACTGTAGTGAGATTCTAGTACACCAAAGGCGACGGGCGAGCCGCTTCCAGTAGCCATGTATTTTTCACGTGTAAGGGTTCCGTACAGGTCAATGTAGTATAGGGCTGGTCCATTAGAGTCGCATCCTCCAAGTAGTAGCTGTACGAGAAATGGGTAAGCTCTGAGGTATATTGATAGTAGGAGAGATAAGTACTCAGCTAAACTACGGGTTTCAATGGGCTTTTTCACCAGTAATTCGTACCTCCTCGCTATAAACCTGGCGTTCTCAACTAAGAACTGCGCGTCTGCTACTAGGCCGGATATGGTCATGGCCGAGTGATCACTTATTCTGTGTATTTTTCTAGTAGCCTTGTGGTAGACAGTAGTACCAGCAGTAGCCCTTTTATCGGCTGCTAGTACTGTGTAATTCCCCACAACAAGACCCACTGTAGTCGTCTTCGACGCGAGCTCGTGCATTCTAAGTTACCTCTCTGCGACCCCTCTACGTCTTTTTTAGACACCTCAAAGCTCTATTTAAGCTTAAGGGGCTTTACAGTGCTGAGTATTCACAGTATTGAGCTACCGAAGAAGGTCATTGTGGGCAGTGGTGCTATTAGGAGAGTGAGAGACGTAGTAGAGGAAATTGCTGGGTGTGAAAGCGGAGTTATTGGTATAGTAACGGGTGAGAGTACCTATAAGGTAGGTGGAGAACTCGTAGAGAACATTGTGAGCAATTGTAGTAGACCCATGGTGATCATGGCGAGAACCCCTACTCTTGCCGAGGCCGAGGGCATTGTAGAGAGAGCTAAGAGCGAAGCCGTAAAAGTAGTCATAGGTGTAGGGGGCGGGAAGGCTATAGACGTAGCAAAATACGTTGGCCATAAACTAGGAGTACCAGTTATAAGTGTCCCCTTGGCGCCAAGCCATGATGGCATTGCAAGCCCCTTTGCTAGCTTAAAGGGGGCTTCAAAGCCCTACAGCATCCCCACTGTGACGCCTCACGCTATTATAGCAGACGTAGACATAATTTCAAAGGCTCCACGGAAGCTCATATTATCTGGTATGGGAGATCTCCTCGGCAAGTTTGTCTCGGTGAGAGACTGGAGACTAGCACACAGATTAAAGGGAGAGTACTATGGAGAATACGCTGCGCAACTCGCACTTTTGAGTGCCAAGCACGTGTTAAAATACCATGAGATAATTGCCGGTGGATCACCTGAAGGAGTGCGGATACTTGTAGAGGCCCTTGTAAGTAGCGGGGTTTCAATGTGCATAGCGGGGTCTAGTAGACCCGCTAGTGGAAGCGAGCACTTATTTAGTCATGCTCTCGAAATCGTAGCTCCGGGAAAAGCGCTTCACGGAGAGGCAGTGGCGCTGGGCACGGTGATAATGCTTTACATCTACGGGGACCCGCTGTGGAGGAGAATTAGGAGCGTCATGGAGAAAATAGGCTTGCCGACTAAAGCCCGAGAACTCGGTGTTACAGGCGAGGAGCTGGTAAAAGCTCTCACAATAGCCCACACTATTAGGCCTGAGAGGTACACTATTCTGAGTGAGAGTGGGCTAAGTAGAGAAGCGGCTATTAAAGCCCTCAAGGAGACTGGTGTAATAGACTAGTTACATGAGCTAGAAGCGAGAAAACACTCCTTGGAAAGTAGTGTTTAGAGCTGACTACGTACTAGTAGTTGGCTTAAGTACCTCGCTGAAAACTAGAACTTGTACTTCGTTTTTAAGCATCGTGAAGAGATCCGCTGCTAGAGCTAGTTTAGCGTAGTTTATGTTTTCACGTGAAATGTACCTACCCGGAATACTCAGTATTAGCTTCTTTTCATTAGAGTCGTAGTTCAAAGTGATGTCTTCTTGTGGTATTCCGAGGTGTCGTGAGGCGAGTGCTCTAATCTTCTCCTCCAAGGTCTCCAGTTTCCTCACTACTTTAACTCTATATACTAGTGTCTTGCCTGCGAGCGGGTGGTTGAAGTCGATAGTAACGCGGCCCCCGCTTATTTGCTTGACAATGCCTCTAGCGCCATTTAGCTCTACAACGTCTCCGACGCTCGGTATGTAGCCTCTTCTCTGTAGTTCACGTAGACTATAGACTTTTACCTTACTAGGGTCTCTCTCGCCGAAGGCCTTGCTGGGTGGGACCTCGATTTCTCCCTCCGAGTTCTCACTTGCATTTAAAATCCACTCTTCTACAACACTGTTAATCCAGTTCTTGCCGAGAACTATTAGTGTTGGACCGTATAGTTTACTGGCATCATAGGCGTTCTCCTGCTTTGCGAGCTCGGCGTTAGTTGTGTCTATTAGAGCTCCTGTTTCTTTTACTCTCACTGTGTACTCTACTAGTACGAAGTCTCCCTTACTAAAAGCCATGAATTACACCCATTAGTGTATAGTTCCACTTCTAACTCCACTGTAATCTAAGCTTATAAACCTACGAAGAGCTACTATTTCAACCAGGCACCTAGACGCTGATAAGTGGGTGTACGAGAAGTAGCTTAGGGTGTGTCTGCGTGAGCGAGACAGCTCACAAAATACTCGAGGAGAACTTGGGTAATAGTGTCTTAATTAAGACTAAAGAGGGCGTAATGATAAGAGGTAAGTTGAAGAGTTTTGATCAGCACTTAAACGTGGTCTTAGAGGAGGCAGAGGAGTTAATGAGAGACGGCTCGACTAGAAAGCTCGGCGTGGTAATAATACGCGGAGACACGATAATCCTGGTATCGCCAACGTCGACTAGCTAGGTGAAAATCCATGGTTAAGGGGACTACTAGCTTCGGCAAGCACGGCAGGAGTAAGAGCCACATTAGGTGCCGAAGGTGCGGGAGACACAGCTTTAATGTCGCAAAGGGGTACTGCGCAGCCTGCGGATTTGGTAGAAGTAAGAGAATTAGACGCTATAGTTGGCAAAACAAAAAAGTTAATAGAGTGCGAGTTGTCTAAAATACTGTAGCGTGAAAGACGGCGAAATTCTCGGAAACAACCCAGTAGAGATCATGTACTTCACGTTTAAGTAAAAGTGGTGAGAGTATGGCAAAGTACCTGGTTAAAGCAGTTATCACAGTTGATGGCATTGTCGAAAAACACGACATAATAGGAGCTATATTCGGGCAGACTGAGGGATTATTTGGAGAGGAATTTGACCTGCAGACTCTGCAAGATAAGGGTAGAGTAGGCAGAATTCAAGTTAACGTTAAAGTGCAAGGTGGGAAGACCCAGGGGGAAATACTAATACCGTGTAATCTAGATAAAGTTGAAACAGCGCTTCTCGCAGCTATGGTTGAGTCTGTGGATAGGGTTGGTCCCTACGACGCGGAGATCAAGGTAGTGGACATAGTGGACTTGAGAATAGAGAAGACTAAGCGAATAATTAACCGCGCAGTAGAATTGCTCAAGTCGTGGAGTAAAGAGAAAACACCGGATGTGAAGGAGATTATAAAGAGAATTGAGGACTTAATGAGGGTTCCCGAGCCGGTTAACTACGGTCCTGATAACCTCCCAGCGGGACCGGGCGTTGACGAGAGCGATACGGTAATACTAGTGGAGGGAAGAGCAGACGTAATAAACCTACTTAGGTACGGCTACAGAAACGTAATAGCACTTGGGGGCGCTAAGAGAGTACCCGGGACTATAAGAGACCTCTCAGCGAAGAAGAAGATTATCCTCTTGGTAGACGGGGATCACGGCGGGGACTTGGTGTTAAGAGAGGTTTTGAGGTCTGTTAAAGTGGACTTCGTGGCTAGAGCGCCTCCTAATAGAGAGGTTGAAGACTTAACGGGAAGAGAACTCGAAGAGGTACTCGGGAAAGTCCAGCCTGTATTTGACTACTTAGAGAATATGTTGAAACATGGAAATAGAGACGTGCATGTTCTCATAGAGGTTCAAAAGAGGCTACATGGGCTAGTAAAAGAAGTCATAGAAGAGACTCTCACCATACCTACACACGTAGCTGAAGCTGTGAAGGCTCTTCAAGGCACACTAGAAGCAGTACTATACTCCAAAGACTGGAGGGAGATTAAGAGAATACCTGTGAGAGACCTCGTAAACGAGATCAGTAGTGTGGAGAGGGACTCTATTTATGCTATAGTACTAGACGGCATAATTACTCAAAGACTACTCGAATTATCCTCCGAGAAAAACGTAAAGATCCTGTTAGGAGCTAGAATAGGGAAAGTCGACTTTAAGCCCCCTGAACTAGTGGTTTTAACGTTTAATGAAATACTGTAGTCTCTCATTACACTCTTACTTTTTTCACTTTTTCTTTCCTAGGTAGTCGAAGAGGCTTTTCTTAGCTCCCCCAGGAACTCTCTTTATTTGAGTCTCCGTTACACCGAAGTACTCTAGGATTCTCAGCGCGGAAGGTATTATTTGCCTGTCTACGTAGTAGTCCACGTCAACTACGCGAGGGTCTTTTACAAGCAAGTAGGGCTCGGCTCTCTCAGAGACCTTGCCAGACCCCTTAACAACAATGTAGCCTACTTTATCGCCTACTTCTACTTTATACCCAATCCTCATTAGTTTCCGGGCAGCTGTTACGTGAGGCGCTTCTGCCTCGTACTCTCCTATTGGCTTTGTGAGAGTTTTCCATATGACTAGTTTCTCAACGGGTACTTTACCCTGAGTGAGATCAGATATAACTCTCCGCACGTACTCGACTGCTTCGTCTACACTGCCCTTCTTTAGAAGTATTTCAACTACTCTTTCTTGAACTTCTTTAGCTATCTCGGCCCAGTCTCCTCTAACAGCCTCGAAGCCGACAATGTCTATTCTACCATCTTCAAGTAGGCCAGCATACCTCTTCTTAGCCTCGCTGAAAAACAGCCTAGTGTAGACCTTGTCTACTTTAATGTCAAAGCCCAAGTTCTCCTCAACGAACTCTGCCAGTAATTTCACCTTGTCTGGCTCATACGCGACAAACAGGGAGTCTGTGTCACCATATATGACTTTTAAACCCATAGAAGAGGCCTTATCAATTACTGTCTTTATTAGTTGTCTACCCCAAGCCGTGACGGCTTCTGCGCACTCACGGCAGTACCAGCGTGCCTGCACCCATCCCATGTAGCCGTAGGTTGCGTTAGCTAGTATTTTAACAGCTCTCTGCCTCTCATCTAGTAACGTGTACTCAGGAGTACCCGGCGAGTACTTCTTCATCTCCTCCCTGATTTTTCTCCTAATTTCAAGTAGCCTACTGAGCACGTTTTTAAAGAAGCCTTCAGGTTCCTTTCTAAAGCAGTGATTTACTTCGGGAGCTATTAGACGCGTCTTCTCATCGCAGACACCTTCTCTCTCAATGGTATCTGGGCCGACGTTGTACTTGATCATTATATTCGGGTACATGCTTGTGAAGTCTAAGACAGCGATATTTCTGTGAATGCCTGGAATAGGCTTTAACACTATTGCCCCTTTATAGGGCTCGGCCTCCTTCTCGGTTCTATTAGGGATGAGCTCGCCCCTCTTAAATGCCTCGTACATTAAAAACCACTCGAGTCTATAGCCTACACTTGCAGCACCTACCTGGTCTAGTGGCATTCTCGTAGTGAACGATAACTGCATGGCGAAAGGCAGGAACTTCTCGCCAAGTTTAAGCGTGGAGATAACGTCATCTAAGTTGTACTTTAATAGAATATTCCTGCCCTCAGGGCTTTTCCAGTACTTGGGGATTTCAGTGTATTCTATTAAGGTCCTCTCAGATCTCTTCATCACGCCAAGATACTCTGCCACCACGTCTAGGCTTTTTAGCTTAATCTCCGGTATTTCTTCAGCGTAGTTAAGTAGGTCTACGTGTAGTCTTCCCGGAATAGATACGTGCCCATAAGTGCTTTGAGATGGAGGCGCCCCCTTTCTCCTACCAACATCTAGTTTAACTCCGAGGACGTTAGACCTTTCAAGTAGAAAAGGTATGTCAAAGTTATTACTGTTATAGCCGAGCACGATGTCAGGATCGTACTCTAAAATGTAGTTTACGAATTCGAGTATGATGCTCTTATCAGACAGGTCTTCCGACGTGAACTGCTTTACTGCTCCGTTGCCCGTAGCTGTTCCAATTATGATTACGGGATCTCTCTCCGGCTTGGGAGACCCGTGTTCAGTGTAGACCTCGATATCAATAGCCATTACCTTCAAGTCTTTTGGGGGCATAGAGTCCTCTAGTGACTCGATACTACCCACTACTTCATACTCTCTCTGAACCCTAAAGTTTTGTGTTGACTTGAGTTCGCTCACTTTCGCGGTGTGCCAGCCGCAAGGCCTCAAGCTCTTATCGAGTATATAGCGCATACTAAACCTTATATCGGCCTCTACTACGTCTACAATACCCGGTATTTGCTTAATCCTCTCACGGTATTTTCGCACATACTCGGGAATGAGAGTAACAACTTTAAGGGCCTTTACGGGTTTACCCAGAAACCTCTTATCAACAGGCTCTACGCTCAGTATTGGTGAAGAGGCCTCTCCCAGGGTTTTTATCTTACTCAAAATACTCTGAGGACTAGTGTTATCCTCTAGTATAGCGTAGAAGTATGGTCTAAACCCCCTATCACGCAGAACTACTCTCTCGCCACTACGCGTAATAGCCCATATTATAATGTGCGGCTCACCCCCCACTACCTCGTAAGTCACGTCTAAAACGTAGAACTCAAGCTCCATACTCACACTCACAGTTTAACGAGCACACTCTAATGGGATAATACTGCTAAAAACCGATAAAAACATTAAGTGTAGCAACGGGGTAAGGTTTAGTTTGAAAATCATAGAAGAAGACGTGAAAAACGGGGTTTTAAAATTACAGTGCGAGACTACAGATGACTTGTGGGTACTATACAATGTAATTAGAGAAGGAGACGTCATTTACGCTAAGACAACACGTGAAGTAAAACACCGAGAGACAGGTGAGAGTAGTAGAGTTCCATTAGTGCTGGGTCTATCTGTGAAGAGAGTAGAGTTCCAGGAGTTCACTGATAAGCTGAGAGTTAGTGGAATTATAGTTGACGGGCCTGAAGAGCTGGGTGTTAAGGGTAAACACCACACACTAGCGGTAGGAGTCGGAGACGTTATAACGTTAATTAAAGAGAGGTGGGAGAGACACGAGTTAGAGTTCATTAAGAGGTTTAGTACACGTAGACCCAGAGTCGTTATTGTGGCAGTCGACTACGATGAAGTGTGCGTGGCGTTGTTATTTGAACAGGGAGTTAAGTACGCTTGGGAGCACACGAGTAATATGCCTAGCAAAGCTTACAGCGTAAACTACGAGGATTACTTAAAGAGACATGTCGCAAACATAGTCACGGGCGTCTCAGAGATCTCTGTGAGAGAGCACTGCGACGTCATTATAGTCGCGGGTCCAGGAGAGCTCAAGTACCATGTGGCGTCAGCTTTAAGAGAGAGACTAGAACTACCAGTTTACACGGACTCCACGTCAAGTGGTGGTTGTAACGGAATTCGCGAAGCCCTCTCAAGAGACCTAGTAAAAAAGATCGCTGGGGAATTCCAGCTCATAAAGGCCCGCGAGGTATTTGACCTTTTCAAGGAGCTTCTCAGCAGGGATCCAGACATAGTTAGGTATGGACTTGAAGATGTGTTCGAAGCCTGTCAATTGGGAGCTGTAAAGACACTCGTCATGGTAGACGACTTTTTAAAGTCGAGTAGTAGTGAGGAGTTTGAAAAAACAAACGTGCTTTTAAAAACAGCTTACGAGAAGAAGTCAGAGATCTACATTATTCCCAGTAAAAGTGACCTGGGATATGAGCTCAGCGGTTTTGGCGGAGTAGTGGCTATTTTGCGGTTTAAAATACACTAAGTTGCAGAGCTAGTTCGTTAAACCGTGTATTCTCCACAGTAGTTTCTTCTCACGGAAGAGTCGTTCAAGGGCCTCTTCAAAGCTCTCACCTGGTAGCAGTGCAGTCTTCGCGAATATACCTGTTCTCCCAACCTCGTCTCTCCTAGATAGTACTTTAACTCTCTCTAAGACCACGTCAATACTAACTCCTAGAAGCCTCGCAACATAGTCCTCCCACCCAATAACAGGGAGCTCTTCATGCCCAGTAGGCGTGGGCTTAATAAGCACAAGCCTCTTGTTTACTCCCGGCACTCGCTTATCGCCCAGTAGATCATGGTACCTCAAGTAGCCGCCAAACTTATAGAACTCGAGTTCTTGTGGCTTAAAATCGAGTAGAGGAAAGCTAATAACTCTGCGCTCGTAGTCGTCTAGTACAATAACTGCTTTAGGTGTACTCGTTGGAGTAGCCACTACAATGTAGCGGCTTCGAGGCTTCAAGTTGTGCTTTTCAAGCAGGGATTCTACCAGGTAGGCTGGAATCCTAGTTGGTATTACAATGTCTATGTCACTATCAGCCGCGACGTCTCCACGCGCTACGCTACCATGAAGCCAGGCCTCAATACCACTACTCGCGAAAATACTCATAATTCCAAGTGCCTGCGATCTCAACTCACGTAGAAGCCTCCAGTGAGACTCATCATAAATAACCTCTCTAAACTCGGGCACGTGTCTAACTCTAGTACGGCGCATTTACACTCAAACACCACTTCAATGAGCTACTAAAAAGAGCCCGTGGACGCGGCCCCGTATAAGCGTATAAGCCCACGCGCCAGAGCCTCACCACGCGGACTCATCCCCGGTGACCCATGAACGCCTGTGTCCAGGGTTAGGTTGCTCCCTTCCGGGCCTGGCCTGGTTCCCCCGGCTAAGGTGGTTAGCCCTCTTCCTCCGAAGAGGGCCCCACCTCCACAGGCCCCATGGGGCGGGGTTCATGGCCCTACGTGGGGGATGACGCGTGGACTTATACGCTTACACGGTTATCTGCCCCAGCTTATGCTGAGGCCTACCCGCGTCCACGGGCTCCAGTAAAATATACTCGCGCAGTCTTTTATATTTCCATTGCTAGAGTGTTTTAAGCCCGGAGCCTGTGAGTACTAAAAGCACACTGCTGTTTTCCGGTATTTTCTTTGAGATCTTCTCGTAAGCAGCCAGTACTGTCGCCGATGTTGGCTCCACGGTGAAACCCCACTCCCACAGTGCTTTGTGTGCTCTCGCTATTTCACTATTACCTACTAATACCACTTCACCACCCGTTCTCTTAATAGCTGATACTATTTCAGCTAGTCTAGGCGGGTTAGACACCATTATACCGTCTGCTAGCGTAGAGGGCTCACTGTGCAGGGCCTCTCCATACATGGCTACATATACTGGTTGCACACTGTATCCCTGCACAGCAATAACCCTGGGGACTTTGCTGGCTCGACCGGTCTCTCTCAGCTTTTCAAACCCGTAGACTAAGCCGAGTAGTAGTCCCCCGGAGCCAACAGGAGCGATTACGTAGTCCGGAACACCTACATCCTCGTAAACCTCATACGCGATTGTAGCGTGCCCCACGATGTAAATATGGTTCCATAAGTGAGCGACGTAGTAATAGCCTGGTTCACTAATGTAGTCTTGAACGGTCTTAGTTGCGCCGATGCGCCCCTCTGTCTCTATAACTAAGCCGCCGAGTTGTCTAATAGCCTTCTTTTTACCCTCAGGAGCTTCCCTCGGCATTACAATAACCGAGTCTAATCCGTATAGTTTAGAGTATAGAGTCACAGATATACCGGTATTACCACTCGTATCAACAACACACTTCTTAAACCCCATTTTAAACCCATAGTAAATGGCTAAAGCTGTACCGCGGTCCTTAAAGCTACCACCTGGATTTAAATAATCTAATTTAAATAAGAGGCTATGAGTTCCCGTTTTCTCAGCGACAACGGGTGTCAAGCCCTCTCCTCTGTACTTCTCGGGTATAAATGGGAGAAATCCGCTGTAACGCCTCCAGGTGTTCTTGGACCCAGTGATCTCTCCTGAGACACTATAAAGTAGAGTTAGAGGGCTTCCGCACCGCGGGCACTTCCAGTAGTAGCGCGAATAAAGATCCTCTTCAAAACCGCACTGTTGGCACTTCCAGCTCGGCAAACTGCCACCAAGTAGAGTTACTTTGAAGTGTAGATTTAAAATCTTAAAGCGACACTAAAGTGTATTAGGAGGGTGTCTTTATGAGGGTGTCTACAAAAACCATTGTAGGACTAACTGTAGTACTGTTAATTAGCATCCTAGTACTGCCACTAAACGTCACGAGAGCTCAGCAGGAGAAAATATATGTGGCGTTTATATGGCATTATCACCAGCCGTGGTATTATAGTCCAGATGAGACGTACTTAATACTGCCATGGGTTAGAATGCACAGTGTTGGAAACTACTATAAAATGGCCTATATACTTTCAAAGTACTCAGATGTTAAAGTGACATTCACATTCTCCGGGTCTCTACTAGAGCAAATAATTGACTATGTAGAGAACGGGAAGATGGATCTCAGGGAGATTATTTCCTGGAAGATTATTAATGGAACTGTAACAGTAAAAGACGTCTTTAACATGCTGAAAATACCGGGCGGTTTTTTCGACATAAATTGGGCTAGAATAGTAGAGAGGTCTCCTAGATACAAAGAACTACGCGACACAGCCCAGGCGCTCTTCTCCAACTGTTCAAGAGTAGCGACAACCGAAGAGGAACTAGTAAACTGCGTTGTAACAGGCTTTACTAGAGGGAACCTGCTAGGGCAAGAAGTAGTAGATCTCGCAGTTATGTTTAACCTACTCTGGATAGACCCGCAGGTGGCAGCGGAGCAGTATTCTACTATTCGCGATTTAATGAATAGAGCGTACTCGGAGAGATACCCCAATTTCACCGTGGAGGATCTGCGCTTAGTACTGAGTGTGCACAGAGACATAATGTCGAAGTTAATACCAATTTACAGAGACCTCGCGAACAGAGGTCAAGTAGACATCATCCCGGTACCATACAGCCACCCATTAGCACCTCTTCTAGTAGATGCGGGTTTAAGTGAAGACCTCGAGATACACGTAAACCAAGCTGTGGAGATATTTAGACAGTGCTTTAACTTCACACCTACTGGTGTGTGGCCAGCTGAGCATGCAGTAAATGAGTTTGTAGTTAGGGCTTTTAAGAGGGCCGGTGTAAACTGGACGGTGACTGATCAAACTATACTGGCGGCCACCGGTGTTAATGCAGGTGATATTAATAATCTCGGCGTACCGTGGTATATAGACTTCCCAGAGGGTAGAATGTACATAGTTTTCAGAGAGACCACGCTGAGCAATCTAATAAGCTTCCAGTACAGTGGGTGGGACCAGGACCAAGCGGTTAATGACTTAGTAAACAGGATACTAGCTTACAGGTCATCAGCTCAGGGCCCCAGGCTAGTAGTAATAGCTCTAGACGGTGAAAACCCGTGGGAGCACTATCCCGAGTTCGGCACGGTCTTTCTCAATAAGTTGTACACTAGACTCAGCCAGCTTCAGAGTCAAGGACAAATAGAGACGATAACACCATGGGAGTTTATACGTAGATTTCCCGAAGTAGCTAGAGAACTGCCTCAGAGAAACTACATTTACTTAGATCTCGTTGGAAAGGACATATCTAATATACCAAATGGTAGCTACAGAGACGCTTATGGAGATCTGCCGAGAAGAAATGTAACTGCAAGGCTGCCTGAGGGGTCATGGGGCGGGGATCTAGCGATATGGATTGGGCATAGGCAGGAGAACGTGGCCTGGATGTGGATGATTAAAGCGCGCGAAGACGCCATGAGGGCTCTAGGTGTAAGTACTTTTAGAGACCTCTACACTCGGTACACGGATGTAGCCAGGTACTTACTGAAAGCTCAGGCTAGTGACTGGTGGTGGTGGTATGGAGGAGATGGAGGAGGGTCTCCAGCACCATTTGACCCACTATTCAAGGCGTACTTGAAGAGAGTTTATGAAT
>JAJHQQ010000027.1 GCA_020833245.1 Desulfurococcaceae archaeon | reverse complement strand
GGCAGCGAAAACCACTACTACAATTACCACTAGCACTCTCACAGAGGTCACCAGGAATAAATAGGAGCGGTATCATATATATAGAGTCAGTGATGACACGACGGTACCCAGAGCGGTGAAGAGCGTTTCCCCTGGCTGAATAGGCGTTTAAACCACCAAGTAGAGCATGTTACACATCCCAGCGGAGCCGGGAGCCGCCTTTTACCCCACGAAGTAGGCGGTCACGAGTAAGCGGAGTATAGAGTCTTACTTGGAGAGAAGTACATTTCACTAGTCAATGAACCGATCTCGGGGCACTAAACTCACGGTGCGGGAGTTAGCATTAGGGTTAAGAAGTGCGAGGATTGGAGAAGTGTATGGAAAAGCGACTCGAGTATTGTCGCGTTCTTGGTTCGCTAGAGCCCGTTTTAACTAGAGACGTCGTCTCCATAGCGGTGAGAGCATACTTGGCGAGAGCCAGTGTAGACGAAGCGCTGAGTGCTATATCAGCGCGTAGTGGAGAACTGTACAGAGAGCTCTCAGAGCTAGTCACAAGGTCACTCGCGCTGGGTTTCGTGAGGGAGTCTTTCTGGGCTGGTGGCGGGCTCCTAGACGAAGAGACACCGCGATCCACGACGTCTCCACTTGTAGTCAAAGCGTGGCTACTAGCAAAGGCGAGTGTGGGAAGAGTAGTATTACCGAGCAAGCCGTGGAGAGCGGGCGAGCAGGCTACTAGAGAAATAGTAGACTTTACAGAGAGGCTTAAGAGGAATCTTGAATAAAGTGAGAGATAAGTACGCGGTTACCACGTTAGACGAGAATTACTGGAGGATAATCGAGGCGAGTGGGGCCGCGGGGATTTGAACCCCGGGTCACGGGGGCCCAAGCCCCGCATCCTAGCCAGGCTAGACGACGGCCCCCAAAATACCTAGAAGTAGAGGAGGCTTTAAAACAATTATAACTAGGCTTTAAAAATCTCGGCTACTCTCGACTTGTACAGCTGAATAGTCCTAGTAGCCGCCGGGTCTAATCCCCTGAGCTCACCTAGTCGCGAGCTAGTTAACCCAGCTACTAGGCTACCGTACATTAGCTTCTCGAGCGTGCTCTCCCCACGCACGTCGAGTCTGTGTACAATTGCGCCGAGCTCACTGTAAATTCCCTTCATGAACTCCACTAGCCTAACTCCCGTAGCACTACCCGGGTCCACTAGCTCTAAGACACAAATATCCCTTACTACGGGCGCTTCTAGTCCAACAACATCGTTATGCATCCACTCGGGTGCCACGTCTACCTTTACGTATAATTTACTGTTCTCATTTAGCTCGTTCTTAAACCTCAACGCTAACACGTCTAGTGGGCTGTGAGTAGATATGGTGATAAGCCTACCGCGCTGAGCGCACTCGGAGTAGAGCCAGTTAGCAGTCCTCTCCGACACGGCGAGAGCGCTCTCCCTACTATTTGCGAGAAACACAGCACTACTCTCAGCCTCACCGCGCGGTACAATAGTGTAGCCACTCGCATCTAGTAGCCCGAGAACAGCGTACAGCATTGCTGGCAGTGAAGCTCTGGGTACAAGGCCACCAGGCACCTTCACGTGTAGTACCCCGAACCTCTTGGCATCCTCCTCGAGCACTCCTCCACTTGAAACCGCGACTACTCTCACCCCCAGCTCAACAGCCCTCTTAAATGCAATCAGAGTCTCAAGAGTATTACCACTGTAACTAATAACTACCACTAAGCTACCGGAGTCCACAAAGCGGGGAAAAATGTGAGATTTAACAACGTAAACTGGTATTGGCCCGCGCTCCGCCGCTAAGACCTGCAAGTAGTCACCTATAATTCCACTACCACCCATGCCCAGCACAACAACCTCGTTAAAAACACCATCAACACTGTAGCGACCCCACTCCTCTAGCGCGCTCTTAATAATCTCAGGCCAAGACAAGTAAACATCTCTCAGCACAAACATCCCCCCACTAAGTTATGAGCCAAGAGAATTAAATTAACTAGTGCATGGAATAGTAACTCGAGACTAGGTAAACTCAATGAGTAGTAGTGTTTTCTGGGAAGCCGCTGGGAAGAGAGCAGTTATTGTATCTCGAAGCGTGAACACTCTCGTAAAGCTAGTTAACGTAGTGATCTCAGAGATCTCGACTACGAGTACATCAGTGTGCCTAGTACTGGGGAGACCTGAGCTAGCGAGGTACTTAGCTAGCGGGCTGATCGAGAGAGTTAAAGTACTAGACCTCGAGTCCTCGTGTAGCTCGTGTACTCACACAGTAGTACTCGAGCCGGGTCTCCTCAAGTCGCTTACTAATTGCAAATCCGAGTACATCTACGTGTTCACACAGAGAGGAGAGAAGTACACGCCCCGTGGATTCACGAGATTACACGTAAAGAGAGCTACTACGGGAGAGTACTTACTCGTAGCGCCGAGTAGAGGTATATACGCAAGATTTACTATTAGAGGCAATGAACTCGTTTTCACAGAGCACCCGTTTGGAATTTATGGTAGAGCACTAGACACGATAAAAAACGCGATGGCAACGTACGGGGAATTGACTATTAGAGACTCTATTAGAGTACTAGTCCACGAGCTTGGAGTAGAAAAAGCCTACGCGAGAAGAATTATTGAGTGGCTAGTTAGCCGGGGCTATATCAGGATTGTTAAAGGAAAGATCACGATGAGCCCAATTTAGCGACGAGATAGCTCCTCGTCAAAGTAGACTCTAATAACACTCAGCTTTTTGAATACCAGCGTGACGTATTCATCCACGATGCTACGCGGCACGCCCATTCGCTCAGCGCGAGATAACACAATACTCTCAACCACAGCGTACTTCTGGTACTTCTCATTTAGCTCCTTCCAAGGTATACCTGTAAAAGCCCTCACAACCTCGTTGTCAACCGGGAGTATTCCCTTAACTATCATGAAGGAGATTATGGGGTATCCAATATAACCCCTGTAGAGAGTCCCGTTGTCATTACTATAAGCCCTGAACGCGCCCTCCCCACTCTCAACAAGTACAACTCTGTAATCTCTCTCACCAGTACTAGACTTCACAATAGCCTCTGTCTCCGATACAACTCTGATTCTCCCATCGCCAATAGCCCCAACAGCCTCTAGTACCTTGATTCTCGGAGGCTTAACTAGGAGCTTCAATACACCCACCACTACTCCTGTGAAACAAGTATGAGCGGATCCTCAGACACGATAATACCCATACCCTCAACTCTAACTCCAATACCCAGTTGCTGAATTCTCTTAAGAGTGTTCTCGCCGGGTCTTAGGTAAAATTCCACGTTAACACCATTAACCTCTCCCTGCACTAGTAAGAGGTCGCCGTAGCCGCTAATACTCTCATAGCCGACAACCACGCCAGAATACACAACACGCTTAGTCAAAAACACCACCACGTTAACAAGTACTCCGCGGTAACTAATATTCTTTTACAAGTACATATTACAGCTACTAGGAGAGAAATACTCGTGAACACCAGAGTGATAAGTAAAAATTTTTAACTAGCGATTAGACTATGTGGTATTAGGGTGGTTTTATTGAGCGCGACAAGTAGCCCGAGTGAGTCTAGAGAGTTCAGTACCGGCCTCGTCATTGCCGGGGCGTACGCTGATAAAGTTAGAAGAACTCTCTTCGCTCAGCTAAAAGACGCTATAAAACAAGACAAAGAGTTCGCGAGAGAAGTTGCAAGAGCAACAGCAGAGCTCAACGTTGTTCTCTACAATATCTTGATCGAGGAGCTTAAGATCAGTAAAGGGGACGTAGTTCGAGTGAGAATAAACTACAGAGTAGACCCTGGAAAGAGAGTCACGTGGCTATACGACACGCTGAGAGTAGAGGCCTTTAAGAGAGTTCCAGATGAGAGCGTTGAAAAAGTAGTAAATAACGTTGTGTCCACTAGGCTCAACCAGATCCTAGAGAAGCTCAGAGTTGCACCTAGAGAAGCCGAGAAGGCTGTAAAGGAGTTTGAAATCACGGAAGAAGAGGCTGAGAGAGAAGTTAAAGCGGCTTCACAGCCCTCACCTACCCCCCTGAAACCAGAGCAATTACTAGGAGAAGTATCATCAGTCGACATTATAGGGGAGACAGCCGATAGGGGTTTTATAGCCAAGCTAAGTAGAAGTGACGGCTCAACTCTAGGCGTCGTTTCTCTACAGCCGACTAGTGAGGGAGACGTGGTAATTGACGCCATACTCGTCTACAAGCAAAAGGCCTTACGGTACTTGACGAGAGCGAAGAAGTCAATAAGCCTCCTATCCGAGGAGCCTAGGCAGGTACTAGATGAGATCTCCCGAGTAGCCCCAACCGAGATTAGCGCTGAAGATGCACAGAAACTCATAGAGGAGAAAATGAGGAGTCTAATTTAACGCGGCAAACCTTGCTTGATTTTATTCTCATAGAGCCTACACCATAAAATCCTTTCTCAAAGGGATACCACTTCAGGGTTGACTTGCCGCGACTCGACATTGGCGAGGCACCTGAGGGAATAATAGAGCTCAGTAACGAGGAGATAGTAAAGGAGTTTGAAGCTACACTAGAAGCGTCAGGCGCCTCGAAAGAGACTATTAGAGCGTACATGGCGGCTATTAGAGACTTCCTCTCCTTCACGAATAATAAGCCCCTGCGTGAAGTAACACTGAGAGACGTTATTAACTGGAGAAACACCAGGCTAAGAACAGGCTTTCCGGGCGCTAAGACTAATAGTAGCTCCAAGTGGCAAGTAACACTCCACTACTACAGTATTCTACTAAGGAGATTC
Organism: Desulfurococcaceae archaeon; assembly: GCA_020833245.1. Lineage (GTDB taxonomy): Archaea > Thermoproteota > Thermoprotei_A > Sulfolobales > Desulfurococcaceae > UBA285. The sequence goes on along the minus strand of JAJHQQ010000027.1, from coordinate 5,322 downwards.
CTGCAGTGGCTGGGGCTGAGAGTAAAAGTCCCAGGCGGCAAGAGAGTGCCCCCGAGAATAGAGGTCCTCAATGAGGATGAGTTGAAAAAACTGTTCGGCGCCGCCAAGAAGCCCCAGGATAGATTGATACTCACCCTCTTAGCCTCAACTGGGCTTAGAAGTAGAGAACTACTCGAGTTGAGAGTAGAGGACATAGACTTCACTAATAGAGTGATAAAGGTGAGATCAGCTAAGTACGGCAAGGAGAGACTAGTGACAGCTCCACAAGAGGTTTTCGATGAGCTAGTTGCCTGGATAAAGTTAAACCAGCTAAAGCCGGGCGACAGGATCTTCAAGCTGTCATACACGGGATTGTACAAGAAGATCAAGAGGCTGGCCGAGAAGGCTGGTATAGAACCAGCTAGAGTAAGGCCGCACGTGCTCCGCCATACGTTTGCAACACTCGCTATTAGAAGGGGGCTGAGTTTACCAAGCCTGCAGAGACTGCTCGGACACAGCGACATAAGGACAACACAGGTCTACTTGCACTTAACTATTGATGACATTAAGAGAGAGTACGATGAGAAGATGAGAGAGGCGCTTGAGGAGACATCTAAGACTTGCACTAAGTGTAATAGGCGAATACCTATAGACTCTGTTTACTGCCCATATTGCGGTACAAGCGTGGAGGCGTCTAGCCAGGTCAGAGAAGAAATCCCCGCGTAGACTCAATTGTGATGTGTTTAAACCTCGGTGTCCACAAGCCTCCCAATAACTATTCTAGGAATAGACTTGTAATTAGGGTTCCTAGACCTATATGTGTCTACGAGGCTCTCTCCATCCGGCACAGGGTATTCGTCTCTGTACTCCTTAACATAGTCCACTAGAGTACTACTATTAGTTATCACGTAGACGTGGTTGACTGGAATACTCCACCTCTCACCAGAGTACTTTATAGCTAACAGCTCCCTGGTGAACGCGGAGTCGTTACTATAAGACTCGCTGAGAACAGCTCTGTAGTACTGCGTTATGTAGTGAGCTACAATATAGGCCTCTAACTCGCCATTTCTCAGCACCTTGAAAACAGCTAGCTCGCTGTGATCCTCGAGCACGACGTGGGGTCCAAGTTCAATCTTTAACCCTAGATCACTCAGCTTCTTTATAAACAAGTCCAAGTTCTTGACGCCCGAGACCTCAATTACTCTCAAAAACTCACACCACGCACTATTGTACTAGCAAGGGCCATTAATTACCATTCTATAGTCGAGACTAATAAAAACACAGCGGTAAGTAAGTACACCGCGAGGTGAGCTCGCCGTGAGCAATATAATACCGGGTAGCACGGAGGATCAGGAGTATGCGAGGCGACTACTAAGTGAGCTGAGAGATCTCGCAGACTGGGTTAAAACAGTAGTGTTTCCAGTCTACACTTGGAGAAGCGAGTGCTATGTCGAGGTCAAGGAGAGAAATTATAGTTGCGTCGCCACTCCGTACAGCCCCTCAGTGGAATTAGACTTAAAGCCGCAGGATATCACGACCCTTGAGACTCCTTCTAGAGCACGAGAACTACGCGGAGGTGACGTAGTCCTCGTGAAGTACCCTGAGGGCGCAGCCGAACTCAGATGGCTACACTACACTATTAGCTCTAGAGACGCCAAACTAGCAATCTACACTACTAGCGGGGACTTTATCAAGTCTGATACCGTTCTTAGTACGCCAGGCTTCTCATTCAACCCGAGCTCGCCGCCGAGAACACCGGCTATTTGTATTAGTAGTGAGGTATATAAAGTGATCAGGGAAGAACCGGCGACTATTAGGGTTAAGTCTAGCGTAAGTTTGGGGGAATCCAAAACTATACTAGCCGGGGTTAACGGGGCCTCTGAGAGAATAGTTCACATTGTGAGCCATCGTGACTCGATAATAGGAGATCGCGGTAAAGCCGCTACCAGCATGCTTCTCAAATTAGTAACCTCGCTAGACAAGAGTAAATTGCCATACAATATTGTGATCGTCTCTACAACTGCCAGGGAGATCGGTGACTACCAGTTCACAGAGTACCACTATACGTGGGGCTTAAGGCACTTACTAGGCCTCTTAGAGGCGCGCAGCGATCTCAACAACACACACGCAGCTATCGCGATAGGACCTATTTACGGTGTAAAGAGAGTTATGGTAGCCGTCCACCCTGCATTAAGGAGAGCCGTCTCAATAATCTCCCCAGCTGAGGGAGTTGAGGTAAACTTGAGCTATAATCACGCCCAGATTGAAAGCTATGATTATGTAGCCAGGGGGGTACCAGCTATTACTATAACTAGTCTTCCGTATGCTTGGTGGTGCCACAACTCTACACTTAATTGTCCACTTGGCGATTTAGACGCAGTAATCTTAGACGTAGCTAAGAGACTGCTCACGTCGATGCTGCAGAGTGATCATGCTAATTTAGTAAGAGAACTAGATGAGCACATTGTGAAGTCCCTTGGAGAAGCCGGTGTAGAGGCTCGAAATATAGCGCTGAGAGCTAGAAGTCTCAGTGTAATTTTAAGTCCAAGGGAGTACATAAGAGAGGTTTCTAAATTGGGGTACGGTGTATTTTACGCTATGTGTAACTACCCGTTTAAAGTGGTTCTAAACGCCGACATGTTTGCGGAGCTTTCTGAGAGTGCTACGCGCACACTCCTGGAATTACTAGGTGAGTGTAGAGGAGAGCTCGTTGTGGGAACTAGCGACTGGTACGTCTTGACACAGAGCACTAGTAAAGGGGCGGGGAGACTTTTCTCGAGGGCATTTATAGAGAAAATTGTTAAAAGTAAAGACACCCTCATAGATAGTTGTATTACTAGACACCTGTGTCTAAGTGTGCTCAAGGGCACTGGCCATGGCGTGGAAGAGTATAGGAATAAACAAGTACGAGAACTTTAGCGACTGGTATCACGAAGCACTAAGAGAAGCCGACATAGCAGATGTGAGATACCCAGTTAAAGGAATGATAGTGTGGCGGCCCTATGGCCTTAAAGCCCTGAGGTTAACTCAGAGAATTCTAATAGAGCTACTCGAGAAAACTGGTCACGAAGAGGCGTACTTCCCGACATTAATACCCGAAACAGTCTTCTCTAAGGAAAAGGACTTCCTCGCAGGCTTTGGCGGCGAGAGCTTCATAGTTGAGGGTACTGGAACAAAGAAGTTAAACGAGAGACTGTACTTGAGGCCTACTAGTGAGACTGTTATGTACTACATGTGGTCAATGTGGATCAAGGGGCGTAGAGACCTGCCATTAAAAATGTACCAAGTCGTCAATGTTTTCAGATATGAAACTAAGATGACACACCCACTTCTAAGAGTGAGAGAGATAATGGGGTTCATAGAGGCTCACACCGCGCACGCTACTAGGGAGGAGGCTGATCAGCAGATAGGCGAGGGTATCAAGGTATATAAGGAGTTCTTCGATAGGCTTCAGCTCACCTATTTTATTGTTAAGACACCACCATGGGACACCTTCGCGGGTGCTGAGTACAACTACGATTTCATAACCGTAATGCCTGATGGAAAGGGATTAGAGCTCGGCAGTGTAATTAACCTCGGTCAGAAGTTCGCAAAGGCATTCGACATAAAGTTCATGGACACAGACGGCTCTGTGAAGTACGTATACCAGACATGTTATGGCGTTAGTGAGAGAGTTCTGGGAGCTATTATTGGCATCCACGGAGATGAAAAGGGGCTCTTCTTCCCGCCGGAGATCGCGCCAATACAAGTAGTTATTGTGCCAATAGCAAGGCGCGAAGAGAGCGACATAGTGGAGTACTGTGAGAGAGTTCGCAGAATCCTCGAGGAGAGGGGGATTAGAGCTCACCTCGATAAAGACCCCGAGCACACACCCGGCTGGAAGTACTACTACTGGGAGATGAAGGGTGTGCCTACACGAATTGAAGTGGGGAGGAGAGAGCTGGAGACCAGTACGGTGACTATTGCGAGAAGAGACGGCGGTGCGAAAATAACTGTTAAACTAGACGCTCTAATCGAGACGCTATTAGCTACGTGGAGCGATATTAATAGAGCCTTGAGAGCGAGGGCCCTAGAGCACTTAAAGAGACTAACATATTTCGCGGAGAAGTGCGAGCCCGTGGAGTTTAGAGGACTCGTCATCGCTCCATGGGACGGCTCCAGGGAAGAGGCAGAGCTACTTGAGAGTAGCTTCGGTAAGAGCGTTCTAGGAGAAATAGTAGAGTCGCCAATACCCCTATCTCCCCCCACTCAGTTCGTTACGTGTAGTGGTAAGAAAGCCGAGAAATACGCTCTACTAGGAGTGACCTACTAGCTCAGAGGCCGCGTGGAGTCAAGGTATATAAAGGTATTTATTGGCTAAAGCCTATTGTTAAAAACACGCGACCTCGGTGTGTTTAATGAGTGAGTACTTGAAACAACTCAAAATACAGGTCGCCACAAAAGTAAGTGGAGTGAAGTTCCAGGATCACTCTCCACTAGAATTTAGCCTAGTAAAGGAAGGCTTTCCGGAAATAAGAGTAAGAGACGAGAGAGAGTACGTAATTTTAACAATAAGTGGTAATCAGTACAAGTACGATAAGTGGTATACTAAGCCGGAGCACCTCGCAGAGATCATTAAAGTCTACTACACTAAGAAGTAGCTAGAAATTACTGCTCTGCTTTTTAACTAAGCCACACTTTACTATTTCATAGTAACCCTCGTACTCTGAAATCACTCTCGTATACCCCCTCAATGAGACCCTGTACTTGAAGAGCGGGGCATTCAAGACGAGTGTCTCCGCGTCACCCCCTTCAAATGAAATGTTAAACCCGTACTTTAACGAGAGATTTTTCAGCATAGCAACATCCTCGCGGCTTAAGACCTTGCCGAGAAGGCTCATGGGTATCCCCATAGACGTGATTGAGATCAAAGCGAACTCCAACCCGTAGTCTAAAAGCCTATTTAAGTAGTCTTCCTCGGCAACACCCCAGAGAGGAGCATACACCTCGAGTTGAAGCGCATTGGCCACTTCACTGAAAAGCCTTAGCTGATACTTACTCTTAATAGCGCCGAGAACTAGCGTCTTCACCCCGTACACGTCTTTAACACGGCGCAAAGTAGTGTAGAGAGCTTGGACTTCGTTCCTCTCGTCGCATAGTCCCGCTGTTTCTAGTGGAATACCTAGAGCGTGTGCTTGACACTTTAAAGCCTCAAATGAAGGCTTATGGTATAGTAGCGAGTAGTTGTAGTGTGGTATAATCGACACTAGCACCGAGACCTCTAAACCACTCTCCACGGCCCTGTGCACAGCAAATGTCGAGTCCTTACCACCAGTATAGAGCACTGCAGCTCTTACCACGTTA
>JAJHQQ010000005.1 GCA_020833245.1 Desulfurococcaceae archaeon | reverse complement strand
AGTTTCACCTTGAGCAGCCAATGTACCATATTAAGCCAACAATGCCCGTCTCCTCCGGCGGCTTACACCCAGGTACACTACCACTAGTAATAGAGGCTCTCGGAACAGACCTAGTAATACAAATTGGAGGCGGAGTAATAGGACACCCAGACGGCCCACGTGCAGGCGCCACAGCTGTCAGGCAGGCACTAGAAGCTATTAGTAAGGGTATACCACTAGAGGAGTACGCTAAGACACACCGCGAATTAGCAAGAGCACTCGAAAAGTGGGGTACTACAAAGCCAATTTAACGCTCAAGAAGAGCGGTGAGTACTTGAAAGCTCTCACGAGAAATAACTCGCTAAATGCCTAATACTAATAATGGTGTTAAGTACAAGACATTTTAACCTCATTAAGCGCCGGGGGCGGGATTTGAACCCGCGCGGGGTTTTCCCCACCGGCTCTCAAGGCCGGCCCCTTAGTCCGCTCGGGCACCCCGGCTCTAAACTATACTTCTACGTGTAGGATAATATAACCCTTTTTACTAGTGGTCTTCACGCTCCGGTATACTTCTCTGGCTTCACTAGCTAAGTACTCTCCCCCCTTAGCTAGGACAAACTGCGCGAAGCCATTTTCAACTAGGTGCTCTCTAGCGCCTAGCACAATGTCCTCAACTATGCTCATGCCCGCTGATAGTGGTGGGTTAGAGTACACTGCATTGAATTTTAATCCCTTTACGGGCTCATACCTATCTCCCTGAAGAACAACTACTCTACTTTCAACGTTATTTAATTTAGCGTTAATTCTCGCAACTTTAACACACAGTGGATTAATATCCGTCATGTAAACTCTAAGCCTAGGATTTAACTTCGCGACGGTAATTCCTATTACCCCATACCCACACCCCACATCTAGCACGCTACCCTCTTCGGGTAGCACAATGCTCTCTAGTAGCAGCCTCGTGCCCTCATCTACCTCCGTACCAGAGAAGAGACTAGTATACGATATAAACTGTAGAGTGACTCCTCGTATAAACAGGGGGATTAAGACCTTCTTTCCACGGGCTTCACCCTTATAGTAGTGTGTCACTTGGATAACACCGTGCCTGTTTTTCTACGCCTCCAGTAATCAGGGTAAACTCCACGTGGCATTATGACTCTCGTAGTCTTAACTACAATGCCCTTTTCCATCTTAGCTATCTCCTCCGCATCTCTGAGAGCCCTGCCTAGTGCTACTAGTTCTCCTTTTAGTGTGAATACTGCGGCTCTACTGTTAGCCTTAACGTCACCAGTGAGCATTACCACACCCGGCGCCGCGAGATCGGCTCCGTGCGCAATAGCGTCTACAGCCGTGTCCACTATGACTACTTTAGGTAAGTGCACTACGGACACTTCAACTGGCAGCACGATCTTCCTCAAAAGGTCCTCTCTGCCACTAGTCTTCCACAAGTAGATTGCTTCACTAATAGTTTGAAGCCTTACTAGTGTCTCGTCTTCTCTAAAAGGCCCTGTTCTAGTCCTCCTCAATTCCCTCATGTGCGCACCTACTCCCAGAATCAAGCCGAGATCGTGTGCTAGTTTTCTCATATATGTCCCGGGGTCGCAGAGAACTCTCAGTAAGACATACTTCTCGTAGTGATCTAGTATTTCAATATCATATATAGTCTTCACTCTCACAGTTCTCTTAACACTCGACCTTAACGGGGGCTTCTGAAATATCTTACCCTTGAAGTACTCACATGCTCTCTCAATACTGCTCAGAGGCACGAGTTCATGAAGCTGAACTAGCACAACGTACTCTTTTATACTGTGAACTACACTCCCAATAACTTTGGTACTGTGAGCTAAGCCAACTGGAAGTACACCGGTCACCTTGGGGTCTCCCCGCCCCACTACCAAGAGGTTCTAGGGTCCCCCCGTGACCGGCTTTACTCACATTAAACAGCTTCTTAACCCACGCCACTACCTCGTGACTCGTGGGTCCTGGTGGTTTATCTAGGTTTATAACACCAAACTGTATGAGGTCTTCCACTCTCCTGCTATATGGGAGGGTTCCATAGCCTTGATCAGTATCTGCTTCTCGGAGTTTAATCCAGTAATTCTTATACCCAGCTCTCTCAGTGATCTCGTCAATAAAAGCTAAGCCTTTTTCAGCTAAACCCATAAGTTTACCCTGAAAAACGTGAGCGAGTAGAGGCTTATAACTATAACATTACAAAGACATAGTCATCTAGCTCTTTTCAAAGTAGAGGTGAACACGCCCCGCAGAACACAGGGTTGTGAGATATTATGAAGAAGTTAAAAGTAAAGTTAAAAAAACTATTTTATTTCAAGCTAGCTATGATGGGGGTTTCCAGAGTAGGGCCATTATTGTTCCAACAAATGCTAGCAGGAATCCTAGGAAGAATCCGCCAGCTACTATGAATAAGCTGAGAATAGCGAAGAATAGTGCCTCTATAGCACCTCCCCTTATATTCGCAATGTTACCAGTTACAATTAGTATTGAGCCAACTATTACTAGTATTCCGAATATTGACCCTATTATTCCGATCTCCATATTGCCGATATTATCCCTGATAAATGGCGGAATTGTTGGGTTTAATACGTCAATGACGCGAACTCTACCCGTGAAGTACTCTGCTAGCACTAATACGCTAGTTATTAGGATTATAGCTCCGCCAATTAGTACTAGAGCGAACGCTGAGATAGGCCTCTCTGGCATTTCTTTTACACCTAGTCTTTCTCATTTCTAAGGCGGGTATATAAGTTTTTGGCTATGGTGGTTTATAAATTTTTACATGGAAAATTGCAAACTTAAGGTATTACTTCAATATAAGACTTTGAGCTCTGCTTTAATGTAAATTGACTTAGAGCTTGTGAGAGTAGTGGAGTATTAACTAGAGTTTTTGCAGAAAAGAAGAAAAATGTATTTCTATATTTTGCTTAATTTTGGCTTTACTATTTCCTTCAAGTATTCAACTAGACCACTTTTCTCTATTGATTTTAGAACCTCGTCGTCACTAGCCCCTCTAGGTATTTCAATAGTCTTGTCGGTCGGCTCTATGTGCTTTATGTTGACTCTGCGCCTTTTAACTCCTGTTAACTGCTTAGGGCCAGTAACGAGGACGAAGTTCTCGTCTACAATGTCAACTATAACACACTTTCTTCCAGCCTCTCTCCCAGCTACTTTAACGCATATTCTACCGACTTCTATAGCTGGCACTGTAAACACCTCTCTGTAAATCCTACTCTTTTAGACAACAACTAGTGGTTTTTAAACACTATTTTCTACTGCCCCCTTTATGATCTTGAATGCTCTCTCCGCGTTAATGTTCTTCGTGTTCACTATGACGTCAAATATAGACAAGTCGCTTATATCTATCCCGTAGAACTCCATGAAGCGCCTCTTTTGACTCAACTCTCTCACTAGCGTCTCTTTTAAAGCACTCTCTACCGGTTTATTATCCCTCGCCGCGATTCTTAGAACTCTGAGACTAAACGGAGCGAACACGTAAATTCTTACATCAACAATATCACTAACGATCCAAGCACCCAGGTGCGCGTCTATTACAATATTGTCTTCGCGAGCTGCCTCAAAGGTTTTCTTGTCGACTTCTATGTCAATACTTGAATCTCTAGCAGCAATAATACTCAGCTCTTCGAGTCCCACACCACGCTTTAGGGCTATTTCGCGAAATAGCCTACCAGCAGAGAAGTACTTTAACCCGAAGTGCTCAGCTACTAGCTTAGCCTGCGTCGTTTTACCGCTACCCGGAGGACCACTAATAACTACTCTCACCATTAAGCACACCTGAATCTAGAGTCTGGGAAAGTCCAGATTGAAAAGTGCATATTACTCCGCTGAAAAAGTACCGAGAGATAGCCGCACGCTCTCTCTTAACCCCCTAGCAAGGCACTGCGGACACACAACCCCTCCATACATTCTCTCAGGCCTCTTCATTGTCTTAGCGAGTTTACTTAGTTCAAATGGTCTTAAAGATGGAACACCATTGAGCTCTTTACCACAAATAGCACACCGCGCTCTACTAGGACGCCTCTTCTCATAGTGCACTACGACCCCTCCGTTAGGGGTAACTCTCTTAATTCTCCTCCAGCTCCTCGACCTGTACATGGGTCTAGGCATTGTTAAGCACCTCTATAAATCATACTTCACGTGCGAGTCTTTTAAATAAATTTAGTCCCCCTATAACAACTAGTCTAGTCTAGCTTCCCGCACAAATACATATAACACTCCCGTGAGAGCTAATACCGTGATCACGTAGATGGGGGTAACGAAGCGGCCTGATTCCCTGTCCTGGAAGCTCAGTAGTGGTATCCCCACCGGCGATTCAGCCCACACCCTATTAAACACCAATCCAATCCACCACGTCATAATTATGCTTCCTAAGTAAACTACTAGAAACAGAGACGTGTTGACTAGTGTAACTACTATTGCCCTTCTACGGAGAATTTTAATGTAAGGTCTGAGCTTCCTGTACTTTCTCACATCTCTCTTAGATCTGAGCTCATGCGGCACACTCACTACTACTTGGCGGAGAGAGTAGACTTCTCTGTAGAGTCGTGTTTTCTTAAATAACCTAGCTAAAAACAGGTATATTGCCGTCAAGATCAGAGTACATGTGACTATTAGAGTAGTTATCATGAGGGCTACTCTCCAATTAATCTCCTTAGTAGGGGATATGCTTCAAGCGCTCTCTCGTAGGCTATTGATGCGTAATACTGCTGTAGTATACCAATTGCTAGGAGAAGCCCCATTCCTGTTCCGTAAGCTCCAAGTATATCTGCGACTATAGCTATTACCGCCACGATTATTGACGAGAGAATTGCCAGTGGGTAAATATACCTCGCGAGAACCTGCTCTAGTATTTTTGGATTACGTCTCAATCCAGGCACCTCGAAGCCGCTGTCTATTAGTTGCTGAGCTTGAGCAGACGGGTTTAAGCCTGCAACTTCAACCCACATTAATCCGAATACTACAGCGAACACTAAGACTAGCACACTGTATATAATTGTGTGAACAGGGTCGTGTGATGCACTGTACAAGCTACCTGGCCCAGACAGGTAGTATGCTAATCCACCTACTACTCTGCCCTGCGCATCGTACTGAACCAAGAAGTCAACTACGCTGGCAGGCATTATGTTTCGCAAGTAGTTTCTCATTAAAGCGGCAAACACTATTATGTTAGAGTACAAAATGCCTATAAACAGGACTGGTATGTTGCTCACGTAGAGGAATTGCAGTGGGACTCTACTCTTAATCGTGTACAGCCTTGGTGACGTGATTGGTATTTCTACTCTCATACTACTCAAGTATACTAGTATCACGGCGATCGTTATTGTGGCTATTAATCCTACAAGGTCTCGCCCACCAGGCCTAATCAACACTTCGGCGAGGTCTCTGCGGTTGAAGAAGGCGTCTATGAGGTGTGGTATAAATCCAACATACTCTCCGCGGACTCTGAGCGGGCTAAACATATTCCAGAAGACAGTTGTAGCTACACCTGCTAGAATAAAAAGAGATACTCCCGACCCTATCCCCCACCCTTTCTGAATCATTTCGTCGAGAATCATTATGAGAAACGTAGCTAAGAATAGTTGAAGTGCAACAGCTAATCTAATACTCGAAGATGCAAAACAGCCCGTGATCGGGCTCCCAACGAAATTCCAGTATCTACATGCTAAAGAGTACATTGCGGCCTGAAACGCTGTGAGAACTAGTGCTAGAGTTTTCTGAGCCATTGTAAACTCCCTCCGCTTCTCAGGATCAGTTAAATCGATATCTATTATCTTCGCCCCAGCTAAGATCTGCATTATTAATCCAGCGGTAACTATAGGGCCTATGCCAAGCTCCATTAGTGTTCCACTGTGAGCTGCAAAGATTACCTGAATTAATAAGAACTGTTCAGGTGCTGTCGCCTGTATACCGTATAGTGGTGTGTGAGCCATTAACAGGTAGACTAGTAGTGCTAGAAAAGTCCAAACTAGTCTCTCTCCGAGACCCGGCCTCCTCAGCGGTTTAGGGACAGTTGGTATATATTTCGCGACCTCGGCCATTACTGAAAGCGCTCCCAAGCATTCTCACCCAGCTACTCGAAAGCCACCTGTGGACTTATACTAGGTACTTGTGACTATGTCTCTATAGAGATTTCCCGGTTAAAAACTACAACTCCCTATCACGAAATCCAGCCATCCCGAAAACAGCTTTTAAAGGGTCATTTACTTCGTGTTCTCGACTATAACTACTACTCCTCCTCTTTTCTCGATCTTTTCCTTAGCCTTCTCCGAGACACTCTTAGCTATGACTTTTAATGGAATTGTAACACTTCCTCTACCGAGAACCTTGTCATAACCCATTTCAACCGTGTCAATGACTACGAGCTCGTTTTCCTTCACAGCCTGGTTCTGTGAGATGAGTTGCAGTGCAAGCTCATTTAACTCCCCCACGTTAATAGCCCTAATCTCTCTCCGGAGACCCCTGGAGCTCACAAAGCCGTGTTTACCATACCAGTTTGGAGCGTACTTTATAAGCCACATCCACTTGTGTTTGTGAAAGCCAACCGCCCCGAAGCCTCCTCGAGATCCGCTCTTTCTGTGCTGTCCTATTCTACCCCAGCCCATTGTCCTAGTTCTACCTCGTAGCTTACGGCTCTTTTTCTCACGCCTAACAACCACACCTACTCACCTAGATCATTCTCTTCAAGAGATCATTTATAGCTGGACCCCTATACCCGAGCTCCCCGCCTTGACTAAATGGTTTCCGCGTAGACCTCTTAAATCCACCGTGAGGCGGGTGTAGTCTAAAGACTGGCTTAACTAAGTGGTCCACTCTGTGAAGCATTATTTTACCCTGTAGAATGGCGTCAGCCAACGCTTCTATGCCGCCGCGAATACCGTACTGAGCAAGGTACTTATCTACGTAGTCGTCTGTCAGCTTTTTGTTTCCAGGCACAGCACCCCTCTCTCTTAGTAGTAGAATTAACGTGTCTCTGTCGATCTCTCCCCATGTAGCCCAACTAGCTATTTTTAACAACATGTTCTTTAACCCGGGGAGAGAGGCCGGGTATAGCACACAGTGGTATTTTTTGTGTAATCGTAGTAGTTTTAACGTGTAATTAACATCACTTGGGCTGTTGACGACTCCGCGAATTCTAATAATTGCGTATACTGGGGTGTACTCTCCTACAGCGTTCACGCAACTCACCACGAGACTCTACGTTTTAATCCAGTCTAGTGGTGTTACAAACTTATACGTGTTGTGAAGCGCATTGACAGCCGCTTTTGCGAAGTTTAGTGTTGTCCTCGTCTCCCCCATGCTCTGAGTCCAGACATCTCTAATACCGGCTAATCTAAGCACAATTTTAGCTATGTCTCCAGCTACTAGTCCAGTACCCTTTGGCGCCGGCTTTAGAGTTATTCTAACACTCCCAGAAAAGCCTGTAACAGTAAATGGCACAGAGTGGGGCTCTCCACACCTACACTCCCAACTACCACAACCTCTTCTAATTGGCCTAATATTGAGCTTTGCGTCTCGAAGTGCCTTTGCTAGTGCGTCTGTGTACTGCTTCGCTTTACCTATTCCAATACCCACGTAGCTACTCTCATCTCCAACTATAACTACTATTTGAATTTTTGTTCTTCTACCAGCATCTGTCATTTTCTGAACGTGTTTTCTATCTATTACAGCGTATTTTAAATTCGGCAAGAAGTAGTCTACTATTTCAGGTTCTAGTAGTGGCATGTTCTTACTAAATATCTCGTTTAGACTAGTCACTTTACCCTCAAGTACTAGTTTACCTGTCCTCGTGCGCGGACTCCACTTCTCCAAGGCTGCCTTGTCTAGTGCTGGCATGAAGGTATACGACACGACGCTTACACCTGCTCGCCTTCTCTTACACTAGTCCTTGAGCTGTAATAGGCTAGAATAGTTTTTTTAACCTCGTCAAAGTGAGAGGGTAGCGCCTCAGGGTCTAGTCCCCTCTCATAGTACTTTGAAAACCTCGTCTTATCTAACCCCTTTTCTTTTAGCATTTTAGCGTAAGCGGCGATGTGAACACCCCTAATTCTATCTAGCGAGGGCGCTACTTCCTCGCTCATAGGTACTTTCAACCCAGCGTCATTAGCCGCCTTAATAGCAGCGAATACCATACTGCCCTTAGTCGGCCTGTGTAGCCCGATATCCGGGACGGCGTACTTAATGTTCTTTTCGAGTGCTCGTAGAGCCGCTAGTAGACCAGTCAAGTAAGCCGCTGGGGTGTTAGCTGTACCACCCTTCCACCCAAATTTCTTTACGAGTTCTCTCGAATGAGCAGCCGCTAATATGTGATCACCCTTCGGCTTAGCCACGGCTACTTGAACCCATATGTAATTCAGTGTCCTCCTAACAGTAAATCTCGGGTGCCCAGAGAGCACCATCCTGTAGCGCTTATAGTAGTCCGTTTTCCCCTCTCGCCTCCTCCTGCGCGGAACTCTGTACCTAGGACCCCTTGCCACAAAACCACCTCTACGTCTCCTTTAATATACCCCTCTCCTTGAGGTACAGTCGTAGCGAAGCGAGAGATGTAAAGTACCCTCCTTTTGCTAGCATGTATAAGTGCCGATAAGTCCTCGCGTCTAGGATACCGTGGTCTCTCAGGTACCTCAAGTACCCCCTGATCTTTCTAATTCTATTCATCCACGCCTCCTTCGGGTCGCTACGCGCGTACTTACCGCCTTCGCGCTTACCATGACCCCTACTTCGCCCCTTTACACGCTGTTTTCTCCTTATCTTGGAGGAGTACCCCGTCACTCCGCGTTCTTGCTCAGCCCAGATAGCCCCGGTTTTTATTAGCTTTTTCACGTCCTCTCTCGTGATAGCCTGCGCCACATCACTGATTCTAGCAGGGTCTATTCTAATCCTGGAGACTCCTACGCCGAGAATCTCCGCAGCGAGTTTCTTTTGCAGTGTGAGGTCGCTCACGTGTGATCACCACTATGAGGCTTCAACTCCTCTTGGTGGATTAGCTACTTTAAAGCCCTTTTCAACAGCCTTCTTGTAGATTAAAGTGGCTTTTCTCAAGCTAACACTGCTCCCGATGTACACTATGTGCTCGCTGGGATTGTAGTCATCTAGTTCCTCAACGCTATGAACAACCACGGGCTTGAGACCGCTCGGGTGAAGACCCCTAACTACTGCTGGTACTCTATACCCCACTTTCACGATTGGGGGGTATCCTTTAAGCTGGAGTCTCATCTTGTTATCTATGCCTTTAGGTTTATGCCACTTAGGTTCGTTTTTAAACTTTGGCTTTTTCCACCATAGGTGTCTGAGAAAATCGGGCATTTTCTGCTTTATTTTTTCACGTAGCTTTAAGTAGTAATCTAGGCTTTTACTCTCCACCACGCTACTCACCAGCGACTTCTCTACTGTAAATGTAAATGCCGTCTACAAAAACCCTCCTATCGCGGTCTTTTACTCGCGTAGCCCTCTCTATTGACGCCGCAGTTAACCCCACTTCTTCTATGTCTACGCCCTCTACGATCACGTCGCTCCCCTCTACTCGCACATCTACATTACCGTAGACTCTCGCAACGCGGTCGGCTTTTTCCCCTATAAAGTTCTTTATTCTCACAACTTTGTTCTGCTTATCGTAAACGACTGTTACGGGGAAGTGTGAGTAGACTATTTTAAGCCTGTACCTATACCCCTTGGTAACACCAGTAATCATGTTCCTAATGTGTGACGCTATCGTCCCAACTAGGGCTTTAACTCTCCTATCAGCCATGTAGGCCTCTACAACCACCTCGCTGTCTCTAAGTGATATGAGAATGCCCCTAGCGTGGGAGAAGTCTCTTTCAACTACCCCACGAGGGCCCTCAACACGCACTCTCGAGCTATCTACTTGAACCCTGACACCCTCAGGGATTTGAACGCGCTCCTCAACGTGAATAATTCTCGCCACACCCCTCACCTAGTTTGCTACTAGTAGCAGTATGCTAGAAGCACTCCCCCTATTCTCCTCTCAACTGCTTCTCTATGTGACATTACACCCTGAGAGGTTGAGACTATTAATATACCAATATTATATGATGGGAGGTACTTCTTCAACCAGTGAGGGGGGTTCACTAAGTCTGTGTATTTAACCGGGTACCTAGGCTTTATTACACCTACCTTGTTTATTCTGCCCAGTAGTTGAACTCTAATCTTGCCCCACCTGCCGTCATCAATATACTCGAATTCACCGATGTAGCCTTCTCTCTGTAGGACTTTTAGCACGTTTAGAATTAGCTTAGAGGCTGGCCACGTAACAACTTCTTTCTTAGCTCTAACCTCGGCGTTGTATATTGCGGAGAGAGTGTTAGCGAGTGGGTCCATTGTAACCATGTTTAACACCACTGTTAACTGTACTTCCTAAAGCCGAGCGTAGCCGCGATTTCCCTAAAACACTGCCTACAGAGATATACTCCGTAGGCTTGTATAACCGCGTCTCTTGACCCACACCTCCTGCACTCCTGGACCCCTCGACCATACCTGTACTGTTTAGGCTGCTTGAACTTAGCCATAAGCACACCTATTACTTAACAATTTCAACTCCAAAGAGGTTTTTAAGTAGAACCATGGCCTCTAGTTTACTCACTCTGTGTCTTCTCGGAACGGTGGACTTGCAGCGCCTTCTTCGCATGACCCTGTAGCCGGGTCTCTCAATTGTTATACAGACGTCCATGCCGAAGATCCCTATTTCAGGGTCGTACTTCACTCCGGGAAGATGTATGTGCTCTTTAACGCCGAAACACACATTGCCGTAGTCGTCGAAACTAGAGGCTTTAAGGCGATATCCAATAGCGTCGAGAGCCCTCTTTAAGAACTCTACTGCAAGGTTTCTCCGTAGAGTCACAGCTGCCGCTATGTAATCCCCCTTCTTCACGCCAAATTCCCTAATAGTTCTCTTTGCCTTTCTAAGTGAGGGTGTCGACCCGGTTATCTCCTCTAGTACGGCTACAATTTTCTTTAGCCTCTCGAAATCCGGGTTAATACTCACGTTAACAGTAACCTTAACTATTCTCGGCTTAAGCATTGGGTTACTCTCCCACTTCTTGAGAATAGCGCTTTCAACTTCTGGCGTTAAAACCGTCACTGCTACGCACCCTCGTAGAGAGAAATTACGGGTTTCTCAACGCCTATAGGAAACACGTACTCTAGACTCGTTTGAAATCTCCTACTAGCACTATCCTCTAGTGTTACAATGTGCTTTCTCCTCTTGAGAGCACTGGGTATTATCTCGACTACTCTACCCACGCGGCCGACGTTTCTGCCACCTGTAACAATAACAATAACTCCCTCTTTGAGGGGGATGTAGTTTAGCACGCTGCGGTCTTTTAGTGATATTATAACTGTGCCATTAGTCTCGTAGACGTCTTCCACAGGGTTGCGTGGATCAGCGACTCTCACGAGTATATTTCTGCCATCGTGTAAATTGAGCTGTATGTGCCCTCCTTTTACAGTAGTCTTTCCCCTTATTTGACAAGGCTTAATAGAAGCCTCCTCTACTGGTATTTTATGCGGCCACAAAACCCTCGTAGGGGTTGGCAAGACTCTATACGCCTCGCCTGTATCAATGATCTCAACTACGTCCATTAATCCTACTGGAAACTTGTAGTCTCTCACTATTCTACCATCAATTTTAAAGTGACCCTCACCTATGAGTCTCCTTGCCTCCCGCCCAGTCTTAGCGTACTTAAAGACATCGCGCACTAGAATGAGGAGCGGTATACACCTCTCAATTGGGTGGGGGCCAGGGCTTGGCTTAACAACCCATTTATACTCCTTTCTCAGTATAGGCCAGAACTCTGGCGCTGCAAGCGCTTTTAAGTGCCTAGATCCACCCATTCTGGCCACTACTCGCCACCTCTCTGCTCTTCTCCTCTACTCTCAGTGAGGGCCTCGGCCTTTCCTTTCCTCCTCTCTATTATTCTCACCCTGTACTTATCGGAGAGATCGAGCTTAACGATCATTACTTTACTTGGATGTATAGGGTAGTATACTGGGGTTCCATCTGCTTTCTTAATTTGCACACCCTCTACGAATACTCTGACGCGCTTTAAGTCAACGTTGACGACTTTCCCCTCTGTTCCCGTGAAGTCTCCCCTCATTATTCTAACAGTATCACCTACTCGTACAGGCAGTCTCTTGACACCATACTTCTCTCGGAGCTCTCTTGAGAGCGGCGCATTAAATAGCCTATGTCTCAGGTGGAGGGGCATTGTGCGTAGTTGTTTTCTCTGCACTCTAGGCTGAATAGAGGACCTCAAGGGCACTAAGAATCACCTTACACTATTATTGACGCCGCATTAGCAACTTGAGACCACCGCTCAGCCGCTTCTCTAGCTACTGGTCCGCGTATCTCAGTGCCCTTAAGCATGCCTTCAGGTGTTAATAACACGACAGCGTTGTCTTCAAAAGCTATCCACGTGCCATCTGGCCTTCTGTAGGGTCTTCTCTGTCTTACAATTACTGCTTTAAACACTTTTTTCCTAACCTCTGGTGTCCCCTTCTTAACACTCACAACTACTATGTCTCCTACACATGCCGGGGGAACTCTCCGGAGTCGACCATGGTAGCCAGGAACACCTATAATCACCGCCTCCTTTGCGCCGCTATTATCAGTGACCTTAACTCTAGACATGACTTGAAGTCCAGTAGCTAAGTGTCTCTTCGAGTAAGTAGGCTTCGAAGCAGTAGCTCTCTTAGCACCCATTAAGCACCACCCTGACTACTCTCCTTTTTTCCAAGGACACTTATAACTACAAACGCGATGGTCTTAGCCAGTGGACGCGTCTCAGCGAGTAGAACTCTATCTCCCTCTCGAATGTCAATACACGGTGGGACGTGAACGTGTATTTTTCTCCTCCTACGCTCATACCTCATGTACTTCGAGACGTAGTGTAAGTACTCGTGGAGTATAATGGCTGTTTTGCGACCCCTCGTCTTTACAACCATGCCCTCAATTAGTACACCCCTAACTTTTAAGTGACCGTGCCAAGGGCACTTTGGGTCATTACACGTCTTCTCGGGTGGCTTTACTCCGGGAATTCCTATATTTCGAGGTGTTTTGAAAGCGCCTCCAGCTTGACTCACAACTTACACCCCGCACTTCTCAATGTTTTTCTTAAGTCTATCCCACGGTCTTCCAAGAATATCTACACCCGCGACATCTACTTCCTCGCCACTAGGTAACCTAAACGCGAAGACGCCATTAGCCTTGAAGACGCGCACTCTCCTCCCACTACTCTCCTCAATAATCAGGGACTTAAGCGTCTCATCTACAACTACACCTGATAACGCAATTAACTTGGGGTCTGTGTACTGCTTAACCCTAACCTCAAGCCCTATTAACTCGTGGCAGAGAATGTTACCAGGTGTAATCCTCACGCGGAGATCACCCTTCGGCCTCCTCTTCTCGCATTATTGTCAAGATGCGGGCAATAGCTCTCTTTACATTCCTTATTCTAGCAGTGTCTTTCAGTAATCCCATTTTAGCCTGTAGTTTAAGTTTAACTAGCTCTGATCTCAGCTCTTCGAGCTTCTTGAGCCTCTCCTCCCGGCTCATACTCCTAATTTCACTTGGCTTCAAGAGTCATCTTCACCTCTTCTTTTACCTTATCGACTTCTGCCGGCTGGAGCTCCCTCACGACAACCTGGTCTGGTAAATTCGTGGCAGGCTTAACTATGATCACCTCTATTCCATATATACCTGGTTTGAGGAGCGCGTGAGCTACTGCCCTGTCTACTATGTGGTCAACTATCTCTCCAGCCTTGTAGACTTTTCCTGCGCGGAGCTTCTCGAAAGAGGCCCTCTCACCACGCAACTTACCGCTTATTATTATCTCGCACCCTAGTGCACCAGCCTCCATAATTCTCCTCAAAGTGAACAGCATTAGCCTCCTGTAAGGTACTCCCCTCTCTAGGAGCCTCGCTATTCTAAAAGCCACTACTCTCGCATTGAGGTCTGGATTGACAACTGGAGACACAGTTATACTGACATTCTCTAAGCCCGCTCTAGCCTGGAGAACTGCTGCTATTTTCTTCAAGACAGAGCCACCGCGGCCAATTAGCCTCCCAGGGTACTCGGCGTATATGACTATTCTGTAACCCAGAGGAGTTTTGTATATCTCCACGTCGGCGTAGCCGGAGTCCTTAAAGTAGTACGCTAAGATCTCGTCGACCATGACCTTTGTCAAGCCTAGTGAGAGAAAATAGCTCTTTATCTTGGGTCCAACCAATCTAATCAACCTCTCTGACTACTATTTCGAGGTGACTCGTCCTCCTGTATTTTGGAGTTGCCCGGCCGAACGCTCTCGGCATATACCTCTTCAGCGTAGGCCCTCTGTGAGCAGCTATGTGAACTATAACTAGTTTCTCTACGTTTAACCCCTTATTCTCAGCGTTAGCTTTAACGCTTCTAAGTAATTTCAATGTATATTTAGCTCCCTTAACCGGGTACCTGCCAATAGGCCAAGCAAACTTGTCCGCTAACCCCCGCTTATGGCTTACTTTCCCGTAATACCTCCTAAATGGAACCGGCTGTTTAAGCTTAATCACGTCCTCGAGGAATTTCTCCGCCTCGCTAACCCTCATGCCCTTTAGAGTAGCCGCGATCTCCCTCATGTACTTTATTGATACTGGTATGTCAAACGATACTCCCTTAGCTACTTTGGACTCGTCTCTTAGTTTCAGAGAGTAGTGCCAAGTAGGCATAGCGTAAGCACCTACTTCATAGCTATGAACCTACTACTCCTCGTAGCTTTGAGACCCGGCTCTCCGTGAGAGACTTTCTTAGTTGTAGGGCTAAATTCCCCTAAGTAGTGCCCAATCATCTCTGGTGTAACTTTAAACTGCACATACTCCTTGCCATTATACACGGCGAAGGTTAACCCAACCATTTCTGGGAGTATAATCATGTCTCTAACATGTGTCTTCACGACTTTCTTCTTGGCGAGCTCTGGGTCCTTAATAATCCTTCTCACTTTGGCTAAGAGCCTTATCTGGGCCTTTGTAAATCCACGTGTAAGGCTTCTCCTCTGCCTAGCTGGAAGAAGCCTGACAAAGTCGTCCAGTGACGTGTTGAGTAGCTCTTCTAGAGTCTTACCTCTATACCTAAACTTCCTCCACTCGAGCGGCGCGTCCTGTAAGTGCGGTGGTAGGCTCTGTGCCTGGCTCACCGGGTATCATCCTCTAAGCACGCTACTAGAACTACATGAAGTATAAATGCACTTTTTAGCTCTAAACATACACAATCACTACTTACTCTTCTTTCTACCAGTTCTCCTCGCGGCAATGTGACCCACTTTTCTACCGGGTGGTGTGTTTCGAGATACCGTCGTGGGTCTACCAACGTGTCTACCTCCTCCGTGTGGGTGGGAAACAGGGTTCATTGCGAGGCCCCTGACGCGCGGCCACCAGTGGCTCTTAGCACTCCACTTCCAGTACGCTGCTCCAGCTTTTAAGAGGGGCTTTTCCGGTCGACCTCCACCGGCGACAACGCCTATAGTTGCCCTGGCCATTGCTGATACTTCCACTGTTTTTCCACTCGGTAGTAGAACCTTCACCTTGTCTCCCGACTTGCCCATGACTACTGCGTACGTCCCACTCGACCTCGCATATCTACCACCATCTCCGGGTGTTTTCTCGACATTAGCCACTTGAACCCCCTCAGGTATGGCTCCTAGTGGCAGAATATTACCATTGGCTATTCTGGCCTGGGACCCTATCTCAATGACTTGCCCAACGTACATGCCCTCAACAGCTGGAATGTAGAAGACTTCGCCGGTCTCCAGCTCTACTTCCGCGAGCGGAGTCCACCTCCCTGGGTCGTGAATTAAGTCGTGAATTATCCCCTTGTAGGTTCTACTCGAGTCTAGTAGAGGGTACTTCGCGGGAGCTATGTGTAAGTGGTCTGGTGTGCGCCAAGTTGGGCTTCCACGACCCCTCCTCTGAACAATTATCCTCTTACCCATACCCAGCACCTACATTAATCCTAGTTTCGAAGCCACCTCAGATGCCTTGTATTCAGGTTTAAGCTTAACGTAGGCCTTTTTCTCGCCTCTTGGAGTTACTAGAGTCCTAACCCCCTCTACCTCCACGTTGAATAAGAGCTCAACAGCTCTCTTAACATCGTGTTTACTAGCTTTAATGTCAACTATAAATGTAAGCGTGTTCTGCTTGTCGACGAGCATTAGTGCCTTCTCGCTCTGAACAGGTCTCTTTATTACTTTAAATGCCCAGTCAGCACTACTCAATAAACTTCACCTCGTACTTTTCCGCGATCTCCTCTAAGGCTGTAGTAGAGACAACTGTGAGCCTACCTGGAACTCCTCCCGGCGCTAAGTGCAGTACACTAAGATTACTGGGTGTAGCTACGTCTACGCCGGGGAAGTTCCTAACGGCCTTAGCTAGTAGAGAAGTGTAGCTCGAGAGTATAAACAAGACGCTCCTCGGCTCAGTGTACCTTCGTCCTCTCATTTTGCCCTTACCAGCCCTAACTCTCGCTCTCTCATAGCTCCTCTCAATATCACTCCACACACCTATTTTCTCCAAGTACTCTCTCGCCTCTTTAGCCCTGGAAATAGCGCTCTCTACACTACTGTCTATTACTACTGGTAGCTTCTCGCAAGCAAACACGTGACCCCTCTCTCTAACTAGACTTACTCTGGAAGTAGCCGCGAGAGCCGAGACGATGGCTGTTACGCGCTCTTTTCTATTCACCTCTTCGTGAATTCTCCTATCTGGTCTAGGTGGAAACGCTATGTGCCCCTTCCTAGCAGATACTACAAATCTAGCTGTACCATCAGGCAACCTGGGAACTCGAGCTAAGCCGTACCCAACACCCCAGTACCTAGCAGTAGTCCTCTTACCAGCTAGCGGGTCTCTGCCTTTAGGCTGAAGCATCGCCGTAAACGCCGATAGAAAAGCCCGTCTAATTAGGTCTTTTCGAACCGGGTAGTAGAATAAACTGGGTAAGTCAATCTCCCTGATTACACTGCCATTTACGTCAAATACTGGGACTACGAGTCTCTGCACCTCTAAATGTGGGTCTTTAATTCCCACAAGCACCATCACACATTACCACCTCACGCACCCTGCTTACTCTCTAGGCTTAAGTAGACTACTTGTGGAGCTGAGAGAGGTATAAACTTCAAGTTAGGCCTTATTGGGTGTCTCAGTACTAAAAGCCTCTTGGGGGGCCCTATGAGAGACCCCTTTACTAGAATGTATGGCCCATACACTAGCCCGTAGTGTAGAAAGCCTCCTTTAACCGTGGCCTCATAGCCGTTTCTACCAATTCTAATTATTCTCTTATTGTACTCCGTCCGCCTGTGAAAGCCCATTTGACCAGGCTGAGGAACCTCGCTCATTGAGTACGTGAAAGCCGGGCTTCTAGCACCAACTTTTCTACTGCCTTTTCTGTGCTTATGCCACCTCGGAAGCTCCTTTACACCAAACCTCTTTATAACACCCTGGAAACCGTGACCCTTAGTCACTCCAATTACATCTACGTACTGGCCCTCCACGAAGACGTCAAACGGCGTAATGTACTTCCCCCATATGCTACTCGCGTACTTTAATCTCTCCTCTATACTACTCCCGTGGATTTTTACTTCGAGAATTTCACACTTCTTCTTACCAAACCCCGCTAACACCGGGATTGTTGTAACGATTGCTCTAATGTCAACGATGTCTCCACTAAGGACTTTCTTAACGTCTTCTTCACTACTCTCAGCTACAAATTTAAACCCGAATTCTCCACTAGGATCAGGTTTTACTAATCCGTGATTTACTTTACGTAGCCCTGACAGGTATTTACGCACTACGCCCTCGGGTTTAAGACTCCAAAGTGGATTCGAGCCATAGAAGTCCTCAACAGCTTTAATAACCGCGTCAACCGGACTAGTCCAAACCTCGCCAAGTGGTTTTAGAGCACCAGTGTAGTCCCTCGTGTAGGTTCTTAAACCAATAACCACAACTGGAGGAGCATCTAACACCGTAATAGGCGTAAACCTCTCTTTTCCAGTAAATGGGGTATTCGGCCGATCCTCTACTACTAGAGCGTGCGTCATGCCGGCTTTATACACGGGGTACGCTAAGAGAACGGGCTTCGCTGTAATACCCTTCTTTGACGCTTCCTCGCCGTACTTCTCGACGAGTAAATCTATCCAGCTCTTCTCAGGCCACGACTTTACTCTGGGAGTTAGATCCTCAGCTCTCTTACGCGGCCTAACCCCCAGGCTCCCATGTCTAGGCGCACTGGTTTTCCTGTGACCCACTTCACACACCTGTTTACTCTAAGATGTGTAAGCACTAGCACTTTGACTATATACTAGACACCGCCCTTTTTAAAGTAGTTCTCCTCGCTCTACTCGCAGGTGTTCAAGTACATGTTTATAATTCCCAATGTCACGATCAAAGCCTCTTCTGTTCTAACACTCACAACTCTCTGCTCAGGCACAGTATTCCAGACGTAGTCAACGTAATCTCGCAGCTCTACTCCCTCTTGCTGGGATATTTCAAATAAATCGTATTTCGGGCTACCAAATAGAACTGTTACATCACCACGGCAAGTACCACACAGAGTACTGCTACTGGGGAGCTCGCCCTTCTTGTCAGTTGCTATAATACAGCGAGATGATCTTCTAGCCCTTGTAAGCACTTCGAGTAAACTACTATAAAAAGCGAGCTGCGGGCCGAGGTATAGTTTACTATCAACACACTCCACGAATTTTCTCTCCGCGCTAACAACACTGATAGTCCTAAGTCCCTCTTCACATTTGTTTAAGACCGTGTACGGTGTTTTGTCGCCAATATGAGCGCGGAGCCTGCCGTTAGTGTCTCTAAATACATAGCCAACTCTGATCTCTCCACTTCTCGGCCTCTTAGACACGTCGAAAGCTACTAAGCGAACAGGGGGTAGGGCACCGACATATTTTAGAACGGGGTTACGTGGTATAAGGAGCTTTCTTAAATATGGAGGTGTGAAGAAGTAGTTCCAGTAAGCTCTAATAAACCTCTCGTGCTCCTGGAACTCTGTGCTTCCAGTCAACGGCTCCTTGTAGAAGACTACTTCGCTAACTGCAAAAATAGATGTCCAGCGGGCTACTTGGTGAACTCTAATAGCTTTTAATAGGGGAGTCTGCTCCACGCTTAGTATGCTTGTCGGAAGAGCCACCCTGATCATTACCATTAAGTTTCACGGCTAATCTACGCTATTTGCCCTCTTTACGTGGCTTCTTTTCCTCCTTACTGGGCTGTCCTCCCTTTTGAGCTCTCTCCTTAATAATAAATAAAGTAGTCTTCTGTCTACCGCCCATAAAGTTCACCACTATAAGCACTCACGCCGTTTCACTTCCCAGGCTTCTTAATGAGAATTACACTTATTAAATCTATATTACTACAAATGCCTCGAAGCTGCTCCCTTTTCTCCTAGCTCGGAGACTTAGCTAACTTGTAGGGTTTAGCAGTGGTGATGATCTCGGTTCTCCTCGTAATGGTGTTTGCGTATACTGCTTCACCCACGCTTAGTTTAAATAGAGCGTTTGCGTGCTCCTCTTTAAGGCCTAAAATTCTCCTTATTTTATCAATGTAATCTCTATTCCTCGAGCCGAAAACCACGTAGTGATTTACGTTTTCGAGAATCTCAACTGGCATGTCCTCGGGCGTCTGCGTCGAGATCACAACTCCGACTTTTCTACTTCTACCCTCTCGAACTAGTTCAACAATAAACCTCGATTTTAGAACTCTCCACGCATCGTCGAGTACGAGTAGCGCGCCGTGATCACTACTCTCTCTTAGCAAGACGTAGCGGAGTAGTCCTATGAAGAGCGATGCATACGTGTTCTGAAACACTACTCCTCTACTCTTTAAACTGACAACAACCCCCCTTCTATATACGTCTTGAAGCCTCGTGTAGTCTACTTCTCCCCCTACAAATTCGAGGAAGTGAATAAGAAGTGATGCTACTTGAGATTTCAAAGCGTACTCGAGACTACTAGACCTCTCCAGCGAGCTTAGCGCCCTCGAGACCTTGTCGGGGGGTAGACTAGTCACGTGGGAGAGCGCGTCTAAGACGACACCCCTCCAGTCAATAGAGCTAACTCCCGGAGGAGTCTTCAAGAAGTTTAGAGGCATGTCCTCGGGCTTAGCTACCTCCACGATGCCTGGCTGTAAATAGCTTTCTAAGTCGCCTTTAAAGTCAACAGCAAAAACCCTCGTATTCGAGTCGGCTAGTACTTGCTCAATTATTCCTGCAAGTAGAGTCGTTTTACCCCTCCCAGTCGGGCCGATTACGGCTAAGTGATAGTAGAAGTCCTCCGGTCTCAGCCCAATGGGGTGTAAGGTGTCCTTGGAAAACCCGATGACAACTACTCCGCTAATAGGCGTGAACTTGTCTAAGACTAGGGGCTGAAAAGCAGAGAGCTTGCTAGCCTCTAGGATAACTGGGCTACTATGTGAGTGTTTACTTAAACCGAGAAATTCAAGTATATACTTGGCTATCTCGTTGCGAGTAGCTCTACTAAGCTGAAAATTAAGGTTTTTCTGAAACAAGTCAGTGATAAGAGCCTCATAGTAGTCTGCGAGGCTCTTAGCTCTACTTAGACTCGAATCGCTAACAGAAAACGCTACTACCAGCGTAGACCTAATAAATGGCTTTCCCTTTACGAGAGCCTCATATATGCTTTTAAGCTTGTGCAACTTAGCCTCGAGTTTAACTCTACGCACCTCGTCGCGTGTACTTTCAAGATCCACCTGCGTATTTAAAATATCATTTACAAGCCTCTTCATGTAGCCCTCTATGTTAAACTCCTCTTTAAATATGTGTATGTGAACGCCCTCGGGCAGCGATTGAAGCAGTGCAGTATAAGCCTCTAAGAGAGTTCTCGCTGAAGCCTCAGATAAGTCGTCGAGCGAGTAATCTACATCTCTACAAACTAAAACACGCTTAATTACTACTCTCCCAGAGTACTGGACTACTACGTCTGGGGGTTCAAGTGAGAGTTTAAAGTCTCGTGGTAGAAAATCCTGTAGGAAGTCAAGAGCCTTTTTGACTAGTTTCACTCCTCTTCACCACTCTCATTACTAGTACTAAGAGCACTGAGAGCGCTGTAGGAACTAGTAGGTGTACTATACTCGAAGTTAACAATACCATTTGAAATCCATAGAGAATAGTTAATACAATGAGAATAAGTGTGGGCTTTTTCAATTACACCATCACCATGTATCTCGCAATGTTAACTGAGACTCCCCCGAGTAAGCGGGCAACCCCGTAGGAGATCGTCATTAAGATGGCTACGTAAATAAGCGGCAGAATAGTCAGCTCTACAAACAGGTACGTTAAGTACGCGAACACAGTCTCGGGGGCGAGAGGGTCCAGGTTAAAAGCCTTAATCACGAATGGCTCTACTGGCACGTCTAGCGGCGTTGTGGACTGAATATACACAGTTACATTAACCAGATAAGTGCCCGGAGCGAGATTGTACTTAAAGCCAGTGTAGTTAATATTATGCCAAGTATACTTAATTACAGTGGACTCTCTAACTTCTACGCCATTAATAGTCACTACTAGGGTATCGGATGCTTCTGTATAAACTGCAAAGTACGAGTCTCCACTCGATTCTAGCTGAAGGACTACTCCACTCTCAGACTTAGAGTAGTTGACTACTTGAACTCCTCTTCCAACTTCAAAAAGCCTTCTAGTATCTAACACCAGGATGTCTGGAAGCTGAAAAGTAATATTCGAGAAATCTGCTGGTCCACGAGCTGGTACAATATAGCTGTATTTAAATCCGGCTATCTCGATCTTAGCTACGTGCTCACCACAGGGAAGGCCGCCGGTAGTTTTGCCGACTACTAGTAATCCATTGTTGTTAAAAACATACCTGTAAAGGAGATCTCTCCCCCTATACCCTTCAATAACAGCCTGCCCCACCGGGTTTCCTCGAGCATCCACTAACTGTAAAGTACCTGAGCACAAAGGCTCACTGAGGCCAATGCTAACCACTGTTCCACTTGAGACAATTGAAATAAAGTGAGGCATTAAAGGCATGCCTATAGAGAAGACCACGGTTACAGCTATAATCGCGGCCCCGGCCCCCCTTGCGAGTCTAAATGGTATTGAAATGAGGAGTATTCCAATAGCCATGAGAAAACCGGAGGCCGCTCTTATCATTAGGGACAATATCCAGACTGAGAGAAGTGTTGTTAGTGAAGTCGTAATTAAACTCGTAATAGACGAGAGTATGCCGGAGAACACCGCGCCTAAGCCGATTTTGGCCACTAAAACTCCAATAGCCTTAAACGCGGTTAGTAGTAGTAAGAGTATTGTAGATCTCTCAGAAACCCACGCTGAGAAACTTGTCCAGTCTGTGTTCAGCACGCTTCCTAGGTAGTCAATGATCGATAGGAGAGTCTGGTAAGAAAATACTAGTGTGGCTGAGAAGACACTGTCAACCATTAGAGTCTTACCGAGCTTTTTCAACGAGAAAAATGGTAGAGGTAGAGCTCGAAGTAGTGCCCCGAGACAATAGGAGAGTACAGACAAGTAGAAAGCAGTAGAGAGAAGATCCATAGAGCCTCACTCGCCATAAACTTGGGGATATTTAAGTATAAGTAATCATGGAATTGGGGGCTGAGGCATTGGGAGTTGTAGAGATGACGTTACATAAGCTATAATCGCGAAGACCGTTGTACCCATAGCCAGCCAGAAAGCCGCCCACACAGCGTCTTCTATGAACTTATTACCCAACTTCTTGACTCTAAGAAACGGTATTGGTAAGCCTCTAATAAGCCACCCAATAATCCAAGCTAGTAGAAACACAAACCACGCTACTACTACAATTAGCGTAATTAACCCCTTAATGAACTCAACTAAGTCGGCCACAAAAGCCCCCTAGTAACGTGAGTAGAGGGTAAAAAGTAGAGAGTTGAGTAAAAGTATTACAAAGGCGTGTAACTAGTTGAAGGTGTCTAAGTGAGAAGACTGTGGCCTAGAGTCGTCAAGATATACTGGGATACCTGGTTAAACATACCGGTTATTAGGCCGAAACAAGAAGAAATAGACCTATTCTACGCTTTAAAGCTTACTGAGCCGTGTGATGCTCAACCAGCTTTTAAAGGCGACTTAGAGAGGCTTAAAGAAGCGTTAAAGTACGAGTTCGGAGACCTCAAGCTATACGATAAGTACATTAGTGGTAAGTTTATACTGCTTAATAAAGTGCCTCACTGGGACTTAATGTACGAGGTCGTAGTATCCGGAAACGTAATTGGCCAACTATACTATGATCCGTTTAGAGAAAAGTGGAGATTTAGACTAACGTATCAAGGAGCCTACTTAGCTGTTCAACTAGGCTACGTCGAGACCATTGTGAGTACTCCCCCATTCTATGTAGACCGGGTAATTACAGGTAAATACGCTGGCTCAGCTAGACAAGTAGTAGTGCTAGATCAGCGCGGAAACATCCGCGCTGTCGGAGAAGCGAGAGGAGACAACATAGTTATCACTAAGACTTTCTACGAGAGAGTCTTACCAATTGAGACTAGTGAGAAAACAGCTAATATAGACCTCGTTCTCTCCCGTAACACTGAGGGCTTAAACAGCCTAGAAGAAAAGTCAATAGGATTTCTCCAGAGATTGAGCAGGAGATTTAATTTAAAACCAGTAGTTTCATGCTCAGGCGGTAAAGACAGCCTCGTCGCTCTAGACTTAGCTCGCAGAGTGTTCGGAGAAGTTGAAATAGTGTTTAATGACACTGGACTAGAATTGCCGGAGACTTTAAAGAACATTGAGGAAATAGCGCGCTACTACAACTTCAAAGTATACTTTGCTTCTGCGGGAGATATTTTCTGGAGAGCAGTAGAGGTCTTCGGGCCACCAGGAAAAGACTACAGGTGGTGTTGTAAAGTAGCTAAGTTAACCCCTATAGCTAAGTTAACTCGAGCCATGTGGCCCGGCGGAGCCCTTAATATCGTTGGCCAGAGAGCGTATGAGTCCCTTGACAGGGCACGTAGTCCACTAGTGTGGCGTAATAAGTGGGTCTCCCACATGATCAGCACTACACCAATCCAGTACTGGAGTCAACTAGCATGCTGGCTATACATTTACAAGTATAGATTACCTTTCAATAAGCTCTACGAAGAGGGGTTTAATAGGCTTGGATGCTACTTGTGTCCGTCCTCAGCGCTAGCTGAGTACAGGGAGATTGAGAGGCTATATCCTGAATTGTGGTCTAAGTGGTGGCTCGTACTCGAATCTTGGCGTGAGAGACTACAGCAACCACCAGTGTGGAGTAAGCTGGGGCTGTGGAGATGGCTTACGCCTGCAACAGCAAAGAAGAGAATTATAGCCCAGCTAGGGAACCACCAGGTTAACTGGCGGGAAGAGTATGAGAAGAGACTGGCTTCTAGTAAGGTCGGCTTTTACCCTGTAAGAGTTAGCAGGGGCGAATCAGGTATTACAGTGGAGTTCAACGATAAGATCGTGGCTGACGGGCACGAAGACCTCTTCGCTAATAATGCTGAAAAAGCAGGTTTCAGTGTTATTACACGAGGCAACAGCGTCGAGTTAGTAAAAGAGAGCTTAAAAATAACTATAAGGGACAGAATACTAGTAGCGCAATATCCTGAAAATGGGTATTTCGAAGACGTCGTGGATGTAATTAAGAGCGTATACAGACTACGAGCATGTGTATTTTGCGGTAGCTGTGTAGTCTGGTCCCCACGTGGGTCAGTTAAGCTAACGCCAGGGGGGCCGAGACTGCTAAGTCGACTAGACGAGAAGTCCACGCGTATTTTCATCGACGTGTGCCCGGTGAGCGACCAGCTCGTGGAGAAAATCGTAATACCCCTTATTCTCGGAGACTACAAGTCATTTAAGAGAAAGAGCAGAAGAAAGATCCAGTTTACCCCGTGACTACTTCCTTCTGAATACTCCTGCCCTGATAAATCTCTTCTCGGCCTCGTAGATCTCTTCTATAATGTCAGACCCCGTGAATACTTTTGAGAGTATTCTAGCCGCCTCACTAGTACTCACGCCCCTGGCAGCGAGAGCTAGTAGAGCCTTATCTCCGAATTTGTACAATAACGTGGATCTCGTCACAAGATCCTCGTAAACCCTCCTCTCTTCTCCACTTATTTTTAAACCCCTTCTCGCCTTGCTGAGAACTTCCAGCTCTACATCTACATCGCCTTTAACTAGTGTTAGCGTAGCATACCCACACCTCAGACACGAGTATTCTTTAAAATTCTCAATGATCTCCTTGACAGAGCTCTCAATACTGAAGCCACATTTAATGCAAACAAGTAAGACTCTTCTCCGTAATAGTTTACTGAGATAAGTGGACTTATCTAGTAGAGGCAACTCCCTCGTGAGTGGTGTCTCAACGTATTCGAGTAGAGCTAGGTGGTGACTTTGAAGAGTACCATATTTCCTAAAAGCAACTTTGATGTACCCGTTTAAAATTTCCTCTGCGAGTCTGCTCAAAGACTTAATGTCGTAGTCTCTTATTAAAACCTCTTTCAGCGCCTCCTCACCTATAACCGTTTCCACGAAAGCCTCAAGTAGCCTCCTGCTAACCGGTGCACCCGGTGAAATTGCCCCGAATCTCTGACCTACTTGGTAAATCCTCCAGAGTACAGTATTACTACTAGTTGCGACGCGCCGCATAACCTCTGGTGTAGTGTATTTGTAAAGCTCTCTAATTACATTGTAGACTTGCTCTACAATTACCGGGCTTACAGGATCAATAAATCTTACAGCAACAACATATGGTGTAGAGTGCGTCTCTACTCTAACATGCGGGTACATTGACTTCAGAACGTGCTTTAAGATGTCTCTAATCGCGTTATTTACTCGACTACCGCCAAATACATTTATGAGTACTATTCTCATGTCTTCGACGTAATCAACATAAATACTTCTAGCATCCCCTAGTTCTCTAACCTGATCTAGTAAACTGCTCGAAACTCTATAGTCAGTTTCAGCGCACTGGCTTTTGAGAGCCCTCAGTTTCTCGCCAACCATAGTGGCAACTGAGTACTCTACCGGTATGTTTTCTCCCTCCCAGTGTGGTATAAAGGCCTCAGAGAACTGTATGGTTATCGGCTCTACGTACAGCTTAGCGTCTCTTTCATCGTAACTCAGAACACTCCAAGATCTACCCGCGAGAATCAGCTTATCCCCCGGTGAGATATTAACTACAACGTACTCTTCATCTAGAGTACCAATTTTTCTGTCACTCGTAATGTCTATTACGTTAACCTCCCTGCTTGACGGTATCATTGAAGTAATGTACAGGTACAGCTTCGTCTTCCTAGTTGGCTTGAGAACACCACTCACAAGATTGAGCACGTGAGTATAAGATAAGTACTCTATGACTTTTAAGTACTCCTCGCGCGTTAAATCACCGTAAAGAGGCGTCCTCTTAACTATCTCAAAGAGGTCCTCGACGCCAACTCCATCTGAGTGAACCGCGACGTATAAAGCAACCGCGTAAGCGAGAACGTCTAGCGGCTTGTTGAGTATATACTCCTCTTCAATATCACCTTTAAGAGCTCTCTCTACTAGCGCCTCCACCTCGAGTTTGTGGAGTACATTGCTTGTTACGATAACAGTGCCTTCACTAAAGTCGCCTATTCTATGCCTACTCCTACCAATACGCTGTACTAGTCTAACTACTTGTCTAGGCGACATGTACTGAACTACGTGATTGACGTGACCTATGTCTATGCCGAGCTCTAGGCTTGATGTCGCTACTAGTATGTTTATTTTCCTATCTCTAAACCCCCTCTCAACGCTCTCTCTGTGCTGTCTTGAGAGGCTCCCATGGTGAACATCAACTTCGAGTTTGTGAATCCCGCTTAGCTTTCTCAACAAGTAGTTGAGGCTCTCGGCGAGAGACCTCGTGTTAGTGAAGACTAGTATATGCTTGTGTTTTCTAGCTATACTTAGAATAGTACTAATTCTCGCAGCTAGCTGTGTGTTTTTGGTCTCCTCGCTGATTAGTTTACACTCCTCACTAGTACACTCAACAGGGTCAACTACTTCTATTTTAAAGGCCTTTAGACTAGGATCCTTGACTACTACGACATCTTCCTCCGGAGACAGCATTTTAACTGCTAAGTCAATATTGCTTAGAGTAGCGGCCAAAGCTACTTTAACTACTTTCTTGCGGAGTAGGTTCTCTAGTAGACTAATAACCGTAAGTAACAGAGCTCCACGTTTACTCTCAAGAACTTCCCGGTACTCGTCAATAACTATAAACTCTAGGTTTCTAAGCCTCTCTCTGAGAGACTCATCTAGCACTATGTAATTAAACGACTCAGGTGTAGTAATCAAAATATGCGGGGGGTTCTTAGCTAGCTGTTTTCTTAAACTACCTGGAGTGTCGCCGTGTCTCACAGCAACTTGTAGATTAAAACACAACGCGATCTCTTGTAGTCTCCGCTCTAAGTCTCGATTTAAAGCCCTTAGAGGAGTCACGTATATCGCGACTATAGGCTCTAGCTTCAAAGTAGAGATTTTAAGCATAACTGGAAACACAGCAGCCTCTGTTTTGCCGCTGCCAGTTGGAGCTAGAATTATAGTATTCTCTCCTTTAAGAATGTGCCTTAGGCTTTCACGCTGTATTTCCGTTAACTCCTCGTATCCTAGTTTCTTAAGACACTCTGCAATTCGAGAAACTTCACCCATAGTCATCGCTAAGAGTCCTTACATATCAACTACTAGAGTACTCACTAGATACCAGATTGTGTACCGATTTAATACAGAATTAACAACCCTTATATAGTCCCGGAGCACACGGCTTTTAGAAATATATTACTGAATATATTTCTTAGAGGCGTGTTAGCAGAAATGTCACAACTCATTAGTGTCTCAAAGAAGTTTAGTAGGAGTATAGCCGTACTAGTTGTCAACCTAATATTTTACGCTTTAACAACACATGTGAGTGGGTCTTACTTAGTGAATCTAGGTATTCAGAGCTTCAGGGATCTATACGCGTTTCTCTATAAGCCACTAATCTTACTGATCCTCATAGTTATACACGTACTGTTAATTTCCGCTTTGACTTCAAGTATAATTCTCGGCATGTTGAATAGACTAATACTCTACTTACAACTAGTACTTCTCGGATTTGAAGATTTATCTCTACTTAGTGCAAGTAGAGAGTGTTTTGGCCTCATAGTAGCGCTTTTCGCTGCACGGCTATTAGGATTGACTGGTTATCTCGATGAGCACTTTAAGAAGACTAGGAGTACTCTGACACCTCTCAGCACCTTGACTAGAAGACTAGGTTTCAAAGATATCATAGAAGTGGCTCCAACTCTACTAGCATCTCACAGTATTGGCTTCTCAGTATTTATTCTACTTACTACTTATCTACTCGCTATTAGAGGCATGGAAACTGAAGAAATCCCGTACGCACTACTACTAAGTCTCTGTGTGCAACCACTCCTATTAATCTTCTCAGCACTCTACGCCTCCCATAGTAGGGAGGCCGGCAGGATGTTATTAATTGGGTTTTTCTCTGGAACAGGATTACTCGGTATATCGTCCCTGCTAGTAGCTACTTCAAGAGGACAACTCTACTATCAGAGAGTTGAAAGAGTATTTTACAGTGAACCACCTGGGGTCTTCATGGGCTTGGCAGAAGCCGAGATCGCCTATGGGGAGCCTCACAGAGTATATATTGAGGTTTCACAGGGACACATACTCGGCTCTACTACTAGGGAGACCTGGTTTTTCAGAGAGGCACGTAAACCTATTTACGTGAGACTAGGAGACCTGAACACTCCTCACATAGTAGTCGTGGGGGCGTCGGGTACTGGTAAAACTACACTTGTAAAACACATTATTCGAGAGTTTAGTAGAGCTTACGGCTACGGCTTCTTAGTAGTAGACCCTCATGGCGAGTACTCAGACCTTTGTACTAGCATTAAGTGCAGAGTAGTCGACGCGTCTAAATACACTATTAACCCCCTTGTACTCGAAAAGACCTCGCCAAAAGATAGGGCTTTACAGCTATCACACGTTATTGCCTCAATATTTAAGCTTGGATTTATACAGAGGAGACTTCTTGAAGAGGTAATTCTAAAAGCATACGCTGAGAGAGGTATAACAGATGACCCTGAAACGTGGACTAGGGATCCGCCTACCCTTAGAGATCTCGTCTCAGCCTGCAAAGAGCTGAGTGAAGTAAACCAGGAGTTTACGAGAATTCAACCTTACTTAGACTTAATTAGCGAGAGCATGGGCGAGGGAGAGCCCCTTAGCATTGAAGAGCTTCTAGAAGACAGTAGTATAGTTGATTTAAGTAGAGTTGTAAGCGATTTCACAAAGGCAATACTTGTAGAGACCTTAATGTACATGTTGATAAGTAAAATGTACCACGCTAAGAGAATGCCTCTCCAACTAGTCATAGATGAGGTTAGACACATAATGCCGAGGACTCTGGGCATGGAGCTTCTCTCTAGAATGTTCATGGAGAGCAGAAAATTTGGTTTTTCAATAGTAGTGGTTTCACAGGATATTAGGAGAATACCTCAAGCACTTCTCAATAACGCTGGTTTAAGAGTGTTCTTTACGCTTAACGAGCCCGAGAGCGTAAAAGCAGCTACAGACGTGATTGGAGGCGCTATTAGAGAAAAGGCTGCCTGCGTAGCAGAGGCTCTAAGATCCCTTAAGCCACATTACTACATAATACACGCTACAGGCTCCGAGAACATATACATTTGCAGAGTGTAGTCTAAGGAGCTAAGAGTATAAAAAGCGAGATTTAACAATAAAAGAAAAGTGCTCTTAGAGTCCGGTGAGAGCGTGGTTCTAGAAGAAGACATTAGCGAAGAGGTAGAGCACGAAGCTGTAGAAACTACTGAGGAAGAGGAAGTGGGTGAGATTACAATTGATCAGCTGAAGTTCTTTGCCAATATCAGTAGACTATGGCACGACGTTATTCACGGTAACTTACCGATAGAAGTACTACTATCAATGCGCGAGAGCACAAAGGGCGCCAAAACACCTGCAACTAGTAAGAAGACTAGGAAAAAAGAAAAGAGCAAAAAGACTAGAAAGAAGAAGAAAGAAAAGAAGGAGAAAAGAAGCTAAAACAAAAAAGTAGTGGCGTCTTCACTTATACTCAGTAACTCATACTTGTAAATTAGCTACGAGTGTTCGCGAGGAACACCCCTATTCACTAAACCGTAGATGTCTTGTTTAAATTCCTCCGTAATGTATTATAGTCTAGTAGCCCTAAAAGCGCGTTTTAAACTGAAAAGCGCCGTCTATGTGTATGGGTGGTGTTTGTGTTTAGAATTACACATCCAAATGCGTCTAAACTTAAACGCGTATTTCAAGTTCTAGTTAAAATTGGCGACGAAGTGCCTTTCTTCATCACGCAGGACGCTCTAGAAGTGAAAGTTATAAGTCCAGATAAGACCGTGATGGCCGTTTACAGAGCACCTAGTATTATGTTTGAAGATTACAGCGTTGAAAGAGAGGAGAGCTTTATAGTCACTGGTACAGAGTTGAAAAAAGCTGTTAAGAGAGCTGGTAGAAACGACGCAGCAATATTCGAGCTCGACAGGGAGAGTGGGGTTCTCAAGTTAACTCTACGTGACAGGAAAACAGGACTTGAGAGAGAAATAGGCGTGCCCCTAGTACCTAAACCCGTTGAACCACTACCAGAACTACAAGTGGATTTAAGCGTTACTTTTACAATGCTCTCTCAAGACTTTAAGAACATAGTAGGCGACCTTAAACTCGTTGGAGACGAAGCCACGTTCATATATGAAGCAGGCAAAATAACCATAATTAGTACAGAGCAGCAGAAAGAGTACAGGTGTGACCTCGCCGAGGGAAACCCTCTAATACTCGTAACTTCAACCGTGGAGAAGGCTAGGTCTTCATATAGTATTGACTTGCTGGTTGAAGCCGCGAGAGCTGCCTCTGCAGCTAAAAACATTACCGTATCATTTGATACGGGTAAGCCAATGCGAGTAGAGTACGATATAGGCGATGGGAGTAAACTCCTATACTGGCTTGTACCTCGATTATAGTTTTTCATTCCAAGTACTAGCTGGTTTCACTCTTACCTCCAAGCGCCTTCATGAGCTCTTCAAATACCCTCTTTCTCTCTTCACTACTGACAACTCTAGTTCTAGGTGTTAAAAGCCCCTGATCAATTGACGACTTCCAAGCAGGTGATTTACACTTACTTATTCTAAGAGGGCAACTAACACAACATATAAAGTCCACTGAGAGCTCCGGGAACATCGCACATCTAAGAGTAGGCTTATAGAGTCCGCAGAAGTCGCATCTCTCCCAGTATATTGTCACTTCAAAACTCACCGCAAGTTACTAGTCAATAGAATTAATAGATGGTTAGAGATTTATAACATATTGGTTGCGCTCATCGCGTTTTCATAGTGTTAAGACAAGTGCTAGAGTATATGCCAATATGGCCGACGTGTAGGCAACCACTAGCATTAGTAGTACTGCTTCGGCTACGAGCTTTAAACTCCTAGTTTCACTGTAGATCGTCGAAAGAGCCGCTAAGCAGGGCACATAGAGCGTGACGAAAATAGTCAGTGCTATAACTGACTGCTCAGAGACACCTATAGTAGTAAAAGCGTTTTTGACACTGCTCGCACCGGTTACAGTTAGTAGAGTGCTAATAAAGATCTCTTTAGCTATAAAGCCCGCGATTAGTGCCAGTGCTATGATCCAGGATCCCTCCCCGCTTATACCTATTGGTTTAAGTATTGGTGTTAGTGTCTTTGAGAACGATGCTGCAATGCTCTCGCCTGGATCATCCGTAAAGCTCATTGAGGGACCTACGTGTGATAGTAGCCAAAATAGAATGTTAGCTAGAACTATAATTGTCCCCGCTTTTACTAAGAAGTGCTTTGTGTGCCACCACGTGTACCACCACACAACTCTAGGTATAGGCTTATGTAGAGGAGGCTGTTCCAGCAATAACCTGATCTCCACGCTTTCACTTCTCATAGTACTCCACTTATATAAAGCAAACCCCAGAGCAAAGAATGCCGCAAAGGCTACAATATAGCTGAGAACCACTAGTAGAAAGCCCTGCCTCACAGCCGTAGCTAGGGCTAGTAAGACTACTAGTCTAGCTTGACACGGTATAAATGGTAGTAGCATTATTAGCCGGACCCTCTCAGCCGTACTTGGAATAGCCCTAGCTACTAGTAAACCTGGGACATTACACCCCAGTGAAAGCGATAGTGGAAATAGTGCGTGACCCGAGAAGCCTAGTTTTTCAAATAGCGTGTGAACACCTACTGCTAATCTCGTTAAAAGACCCGTATCCTCGAGTACTCCTATAGTAGCTAATACGGTCATTATTAGTGGGAGAAATAGTAATAAAGCCCCTACACCACCTAATACTGCTTCGCTCAGGAATAGCGAAATAGCGTTCTCACCGAGAAGTCCTTTGAGAGTACTGGAACTCCACTCTAGGAACCTCTCAATTAATGAACTAATAGTGTAATTTTCAATTGCCTCTGCTAGTTCACTAAAGCCTACACTTTCAAGAATACTCGCTACGGGGAAACCCGTATTCAGATTGAACGCTAGTGTAAAGACAGCTAGTATTATGGCTATGCTTATAAGCGGTGCGTAGACAGGGTGGTAAAATAGCTTAGATGGAGCTTTTTTCCTAACAGCTACTTGAATCACACAGGTCTTGCCAATACTCTCAGCGTGCTTAAATCTACTACGAGCTACAATAACAGCTGGGTCTACTTTTAGTATCCTTGACGCCTCTTCTCTCAGCTCTACGAGATCCTCATACAGACTCGTACACCTCGACTTGATCAATTCGAGCGTCTCGGGATCTCCCTCAAAGACCTTTACCGCTAGCCACCTATGCGAGAGCCCTAGGTCACATTGTCTTATAAGGGCTTCTGCCGACTCGATGTAAGTACTCAACTCGCCATAGTCGACTTTTGTATGCTCCCTTCTACCAGCCTCATAGACACTGATAATCCTCTCAGCGAGCTCTCTTAGACCATCACCTCTTACAGCCGAGAGGGGCACCACTGGCACTCCCAGCTGTTTTTCTAGTAAGTTGTAATTTATGTGAACACCCCTACTGTGAGCTTCGTCTACCTTAGTTACTCCAATAACAACACGGTCTATAAGCTCAAGTACATCGAGGGCTAAGTAGAGTGTTCTAATTAGAGAGAGCGAGTCTACGAGTACAACTACTACATCGGGCTTCTCGTTAACAATAAAGTTCCTGGATATTTTCTCTTCAATCGTGAAAGCCGTTAAGCCGTAAACACCAGGAAGATCGATTATGTGGATTTCGTATTGGCAATGTCTAATAACTCCTTCACTCTTACTCACAGTAGTGCCTGGCCAATTTGTGACTATCGCGTTACCTCCTGTGAGTGCGTTGAATAGTGTAGACTTCCCAACGTTTGGCTGACCTATTAGTGCAACTGTAATTCTCTTCATGGTGACTCCACTCTAACTAGCAGTTTCTGCGCTATACCACGGCTAATAGAGATCTCAGTGTCGTGAACACTGATTACGAGAACACCTCCTCCCTTGTTAACGAGAACCCTGATCTTAGAGCCCGGTACGAGGCCCATATTAAGCAATCTGGAGAGTAGTCCTCTGCCCGCCTCTATAGAGATCAGTGTGACCTCTTTTCCCTCGCTAACCTTATCTAGTGTCGTGATTTTGTTTTCTCCCACTACAGTGTTCACCACGTAGTGCCGTTTCTATGCGTATTTATGTCTCCAACTAGAGCGTACTCTGCAAGGGTTTATAAATTTAGATAAGTCTAAATTCAAGGAGGGTACAGAAATTACATTGGTTTCAGAAAAACCGTAAAAGCTACATGTTTAACTACTTCTTTTAAGGCTTGATCATATCTTATTGCTGTGTAAAGAGGTGTTTGCTGTACCACTTCAATCATAACTCCTGGTTTAATCTGCAGTTCTTTTAATACGGGGAGAATCGTTGAGAGCTCTCCCGCTATTCGCTCGACTCTATATAATCCCGGAGTCGCCTCACTGAGCCTGGTGTAATGGGTTTGCTCGAGACTCAGCGATTCCTCCCTGTTCTCTACTATTGGAATAATGTTTCCGTGTGGACAGATCTTGGGAGAGCCGGTAATCACGTATATTCTCTCTATTAGCTCGTCTGGTAAGTGCTCCAAGTAGTGTGCGTAGTAATGGGTATCGAAAACGTCTATTCCGAGTTTATGGGCTAAAAAAGCCTCGGCAATTCTGTGTTTCCTTATAATCCTAATTGCTAAGTCAATACCTTTACTAGTTAGAACTACTTCCTTATACATATACCTCTTAACGAGGCTTTTTTTCTCGAGCTGTGAGAGTATTTTAGAGGCTGTTGAGGGCTTAACTCCGAGCTCTCTAGAGACGTCTAGTAGCTTGGCTTGACCATAAACTTCCCTCAGCCTGTATATGGTCGCTAAGTAGTCCTCATAGCTGCTCTTGCGAAGACCTCTCTCTTGAGATTTCATGTCGCCTTCAGCCAAGCAGTACTGGAGTAGATCAGTCTGTTGATTGTAGTAGAGCTTAATATTTTTAAGGAGCTAACTTGTGCCTGAATTCTAGAGGGGGTTGATGTGCCTAGAGAAGTAAAAGACCCTGAGGAATTCGTGAAGATATCAGAGCGCGCAGTAGAGTGCAGGGTAGTTAAACTTGAAAATGAGGGAGTAGCTAAAGTAAAGGCGAGAACAAGGAGATATCTCTATACTATTAAAATACCTCTAAGCAACCTCGACGACTTTCTCAAAAAACTCAAATGTCAAAATATAAAATTTATTGAGTAAAGCCGGGGGCGGGATTCGAACCCGCGGTTTAGCGGGTATCTATCACTAGAGCCCTGCAGCCCGCCGCCTTAGACCGCTCGGCCACCCCGGCGCCCATTTTAGTATACAATAACTCCTCTTAAAACTCTTTCCTACTATTCAGTGCACGTACTAAGATGCTGT
This sequence comes from Desulfurococcaceae archaeon, assembly GCA_020833245.1. GTDB lineage: Archaea > Thermoproteota > Thermoprotei_A > Sulfolobales > Desulfurococcaceae > UBA285. Next base: position 7,544 of record JAJHQQ010000005.1, on the reverse strand, counting down.
ATTCTCAGAGATCTGTAAACTCGCCTCAATCGAGTACTCGCAGTGAATTTAATTTACATGGTAATTAACTATCCGCCGAGTTTCTCGGCGAGCTCGACGTAAGCTTTAATAGTGTCTTCTACTAGACGCTATTTAACATCTAGCTCGTTTGACTTCGATGCTTTAATGTTTAATGATGCCTCGGCAATACCATTTGAGTACCTAGCAACTCTCTTTAAGCCGTCTAGTATTAGCGTTATAGCTACTTTCTCCTTAACGTCAATTTGTGAAGGCATTACTTTACCCTGAAGAGCGTCTTCTACGTCTTGAACAATCCTCCTGCTCTCACTTATGACATCCTCAGCTGCCCTCCTACTGAGATAATATAGAGCCTCCATGGCTCTATTAAAGAGCTTTTCATCTCTCTCGAGGAACTCGTAGACTAGCTCGTAGTTTCGAATACCCCCTGCACTTAAAACTCGCTTAGCTATGTTAACTATGTGATCGGCTATTCTCTCTAGATTCCTAGCTATAATTCTGTAACTTAAGACCTCAGCTATGTTTGTTATACCGAGCTCGTGTTGAGATCTAACATCTAGTAGTGCTAGTGACAGCTCTCTTACAATTATGTGGTGAAAGCGATCAGCCTCGTCATCTCTCTGTATAATTGCGTGCGCGTAGTTAATATCCCCGTTTTTGAGGAGTGCTAGGCAGTCATTCATCATGTTGTTGACTATTAAGTGTAGGCGCCTAATAGCGCTTATTAGAGGCAACTCGCGAATATCAATTAGAACTTTAAACACCACGGTGTTAAAGGACTCTTCAACTACTTCAATACCCGCCAACTTAGCCCTAGCGATACTCTTAACTTCACTAATAAACTTAGCTAAGTTGGGTATGTTCTTGTCGAATATGACGTTTATGAGGTTGTAGCCGGCTATGTACGCGGCGAGAAGCATTCTGAGAACTTGTTGCGGGTCTACACCTGGATATACCGTGATGTGTGCTCTGAGCGTTAATGGCTCAGCTCTAGGAGGAGTTATTACCAGTTTATCCCCATACTTCTCCACAATAACGTAGTCTCCACTCTTTAATTTAACCGAATCTACCCACTCCTTTGGAAGTGTAATAATGAATGATGACGAACCCGTTCTCTGCACTCTCCGCCTCTCTACACTAATCAAGCTGTTCCCCCACATCTATACACATATATTCACATTTGTTAACAACATACTCGGTTTATATAGGTATATTACGGGCTAAGTAGACCTCTACAAAACAAGAGTAAGTGGGCCCGCGGGGATTTGAACCCCGGACCTCCGCCTCTCCCAGAGGGGCTTGTAAGGGCGGCGTCCTACCAGGCTAGACGACGGGCCCTGCTAGTCTACGCACTATGAAATTAAGACTAGTAAGGCATTTAAAAAGATACACAGCTAACATCTCCTAGATCACAGTGATCTCAAACAGGAAGTCCCGCCGGGGGGATTTGAACCCCCGACCACCCGGTAACCGCCCCTCTCACTACAGCCGGGCGCTCTGCCGCTGAGCTACGGCGGGTTTTTCAATAGTGTATCTCTTATTAATGCCTATAAAAGCTTTTCACAGTTGAATTTCCGTGTTGTCTGAGCGAGGATTGTTTGATATGAGTGCCCCTGATCACATTCAGAGCACTCTTTGGAGGGACCTCGAGGAGGTCACTGCGATTCTGAGCGAGAAAGACCGCGTTAGAGAGGAGATTATTAAGTTGACGCGTGAAATTACAAGGTTGAGTAGCCGCGTAGTCAGTAGCGTTCACAAAGGAAACTTCGAGGAGGCTGAGCGGGTATTACTCGCACTGAGATCACAGGTTCAGAGACTACTAGACCTCGTTGAGCCCCACGGAGACTTAAAGTACACTGGTTTAGTATACAGTAGTCTAGGAGAGTACGTTGAAGCTGCCCTCTTCTACTCCGTAGTTGTCGATCAGAAGCTCGTCTCGATGAAGGAGCTCGGAGTTCCCATAGTCCCCTTCTTACAGGGTCTCGGAGACCTCGTTGGAGAGTTAAGGAGACTAGTCGTGAGACTACTAGATCAAACTCGTGTAAATGACGCTGAAAAGTACCTTAAGGTCATGGAGACCATTTACGAGGGGCTTAGAGAGCTAAACTACCCAGACTCACTCATCCCTGGAGTAAGGCACAAAGTCGACGTAGCATCTAGACTAGTAGAAGACACGAGAGTACTTATTCTCAGCACAAAGAACTCTCTGCGGTGTTACCACGAGGACTAGTAATACGCTATAAAAGTCCATCGGAACGGGTTTCCCGAGGCGAGAAGCGTTCGCAACTATCCACAACTAATTGCAACTAATCATAAATCAGCACGGCTCTTCAACATCACTTAACCTATCAGACTCGCGGTTTCTCCTCATCTCACTTATTGATAAGTGGTTTAACAGCTTCAAAAATATTTCTTCTAAAATTCCTCCTGTCTAGCTGAATAGCCCGCTGCCTCCCCCTTATGCTCATCTGTCTCCACAAATTCCAATTAGACTCTATTATAATAGCTTTACGAGCAGCCTCCACGAGGTCTAAGTATGAGGCGGCTACTCCCTCATCTCCTAGAGCTATGTCAGTCCAGCTTCCCGAGTCTCGTGGTATAATCACTGGCGTTCCAGCCGCCATGGCCTCTACTATGCTGATTCCAAAGTGCTCTCTTGGGGTTACGTGGACGTAAATTAACGAGCTCCTATAGAGTTCAACTAGCTCGCTACGAGGCACGTTGGCTTTAATGTCAAAGTAGTCATCTACACCCAGTTTTATAGCGGTTTCGATGAGCTTATCGTATAGAGGCTTATTACTACGTGAGAGGGCGCCTACGAGGAGAGTTTCTATCCTGTGTTTTTTCAGTAAACATGCCAAGTAGAGCACTCTCTCGGGGTGTTTTTCAGGACTTATTCTCACAACGGTTAAGACTCTCCTTGTTCTCTCAGCGTGATCTAGTATAGGCTTAGCAATAATGTCGTCGAGGTTTACAGGCGGGTGAACAACTGTAGGCTCAACTGAGAGAGCTTTTCTTAGAAAATTAGCTGTGAATTTCGAGTTCGCTATGAAGAGCTTTACGCGCTTTTTAACCACTGGAAACATCAATATATTAAACAGAGAGTAGAGCTCCCCAACCAGGCGTGGAACCCCCCTTAAATCCGGGTAGTATACTCGTAGATCTAGAAATGCCGGGTAGTGAACATACATGGCGTCTCCTATACCCGAGAGCACATCACCACTAGCATTTATTGTAATTAAGGGTTTACCGGGAGGATCACCTAAACCTATATTTGCCACCTCAGACTTCCCCACCCCGAAAAAATCCGCGACCTCTAGTAAGTCGCCGCGAGACCTTAGAGCGAGAGAGTCGATATAAACGTCATATCCTCTCTCAGCAAAGGCAATAGCCATTTCTAACGCTAAGTACTGTGAACCACCAAGACCCATAAAGGAAACGTTCAACATGTGGTGTTTTATAGAGATAATTCTACTCAAGAGCCGCCGTCACCTGCCCTCTGGTAGTACAATTGCGTTAAATCCTCTCTCTACTAAGTGCTCTTTTAGGCTCTCAGCAAAACCGCCGCGAGATCCATCTATAACTACTAGTCTGGGATCAGCCTTAATCACGTAGTTCACTAAATCGTCGAAATCGCCATGATCACTTAGCGTAATGACATATGTATAGTCGTCGAGTTTTTTAAACGGTTCTTCTGCTAGTACTCTCCCCGTTAAGACTATGTGTAGTGCTTTACCGTCTAGTTTGCGAAACCTGGCGCTATTAAAGTGCTTAAAGAACACTACGCCCTCACTGCTTCTTATTCTCGCCGCCTCCGAGTCCTTGTAGTAGCTACCGATACTAAAGTTGTACCTCTCCTCTAGGAGTTTCAGGGCCTCGAAGACTCTATTAGGAACAACGTATGGTGCTTGAACTCCGTGTTCACGTAGAGTTAACATGACTTCCTGTATTTTACCGTGATACGCGTATATGTAAACCTTCTTATACGTCTTAAGCCCTTCACTAATAAAGTCCACTAGAAGTGAATTAATGCTGTCTTTAAAGGGCCTCCTGTAAACTGGGTGGCCATATGTAGCCTCTATTATTAGGACGTCGAGGCCTTTCATAATTTCGGTTTTAGGTGTTAACTTAAAGTCACCAGTATAACCCACTTTAATTTTCTCATCTCTTATTTCAACACTCACCTGTGCCGCTCCTGGTATGTGGTCGACTGGTATAAGACACACTTCCTCACTGTTATATAGGCGACACTCGTGATACCCCACTGCCCTCCTCTTAGCCCTAAACACAGTGAGTAGTCTGGAGTCCACGTAATTTAGTGCCTCCAAGAGATCTAGTGTTATCCCCGTGGCGACTATTTCGCTACACTCACGTATACTCTTGTCGAGGTCGACAATGTGATCAGCGTGAATGTGCGTAATTACTCTTACGGGTCTCTTCGCGTGGCCGTCAATAACAATATTTTTACCTACTAGAATAGCCCCCCTCGGCAGTATTTCAATGTTTTTCAAGTACTTCGACTCTATAGATGTGCGCACAAGTTAATCCCCAACTCAAGGCACGCCGTCTAGTACGAATTTCCACTTCCTTGCTCTGGAATCGTATATGATTGCATTACTTGTATATAAGGTCTTCCAGAGCTCAAAGCCCTTGTCTCCAAGTTGCTTCTTAATTTCCTCCTCTACAATAGAGGAGAGGCTTAGGAGTTTCTGCTTAAAGTCTCTCCAGTAGTCGGGGTCTACGGCTACTCTCTCCTTTGCTAACTTCAACACTACAGCACCTTCTCGCTCAAAGTATGCGAATAGCCTGTCTCGTTGAACTCTAAGTGGAAGCTTACTTTCAAATACTACTTTCTCCTCTCTAAGCCTCTCTATACCGGTTTTATACGGCTTCCTAGTACCCGGGTGTTCACCGGCCTCTTCCGCTACTTCCACTCCCCGCATACGTATTTCTCTTATTTCTGAATCCAGCTCTGTTATTTTTTGCTGAATAGAGTCGAGTCTCTCGTATAGCTCAGCTACTTGCGACCGTAGAGTGTCAATTATTGAGAGCCTTTTGTTCACCTCGTCTTGTATATATCTCTCAAACCGAGATCGCCACTTTGCGAGATCCTCTGGTAACTGACTAGTGGTTGATGATATAATGTTTACTAGGGTAGACAAGACGTATTCTGAAACATTACTATACCCCGCCTCGCGAGCTAGTCTCTCTAGCTTACTATACAGGTCCAGTGGAATGTCTAGTTTTAACTCTTTTACGCGCTTACTCTCAGACATCAATATACCAGCTCACTAGTTCTAGTGTACTATTTTCTTAAAGTCTATTAATTTATAGAGCATTGGTGATAGTGTGCTTTACAGTGATGCACACTTACATGTAAACCCCGTAGTGGGGCTAGGTGCCGAGAAGATCGCTAGGAAGTTCAAGAGAGAAGGAGGCTGGTTTATCGCTATTGTAGCACTCCCGCCTTACTACTACGGCTTTAACGACCTCTCAATAGAGTCCTACAAGCGCGTGAGTGAACTACTAGCTAGAGAAGCTAGTAGAGTTAGAGAACAGGGCTTAGAAGTTGCCAGCTTCATGGGTATACACCCAGCCGAAATAGACGAGTACTATAAGCGTGGAGTTAAAGGCGAGAAACTATACTCTCTTCTAAGTGGTGTTTTAAAGCTAATAGAAGAGAACCTTAAGGGCGGCGTAATTGACGGTATAGGTGAAGTTGGTCGACAACACTACACGACAAGCCCGGAAAGATTTGTTCTCTCGGAGATCATTATGCGCGAAGCCCTAGTCCTCGCGAAGAGCCTGGGGGCACCAGTGCAATTACACTTAGAACAGGGAGGCTTTGCAACAGCGCTTTCTATTAGATCTCTAGTTGACACCCTAGGTTTAAACGCAAAACACATTATTTTACACCACGCAAGTAGTGACACGGCCTTATGGGCTAGTAATTACGGCTTGCCATTCACAGCCCCTGTGAAACGCCTTGACGAGGAGTATTTAAAAGGCATTAGAGTAGAGTACTGCATGTTAGAGTCGGACTTTCTAGATGACCCTAGAAGACCAGGGGTTTCGGCTTATCCATGGGACATACCAGTCCTAGTTAGAGAGCTTATTACGAGAGGCGCCATTAACGAGGAAATAGCGTACAAAGTACTCGTCGACAACGTAGTTAAGTACATGAATATAAAGCCACCGTAGGGACTAGTGCGATATGAGTTGTGAGATCTGTGGTCTTAATCCAGCCGAGTACAAGTGTAGAGTCTGTGGTAGGAGAGTGTGTAGAGAAGACTACATTGCTGAGAGGGGAGTTTGCACAGTCTGCGAGGCAACACTATGCGAGGTGTGTAAGAGGGGTCTTTCTCTAGCAACGTGTATTGTCTGTGGAAGACACTGCTGTGAAGACTGTCTTGTAAAGGTGTCGCAACTGGAATATATGTGTGTGGAGTGCTTTAAGAGAGCTCGTGAAGTAGTGTCGAGGTGAGCAACGCTGAAAGCGGGGAAGCTAGATTGGCTTCTAATGGCTCAGCTACTACAGCACATAGTCTCAGACGACGTTGACTTAATCGTGGGGCCCGCTCAGGGTGAAGACGCCGCAGTTATTAGAGTTAGAGACGGCTTCCTAGTTATCCACAGTGACCCCATAACAGCGGGGGTAAAGCGTATCGGCTACTTAGCTGTACACGTCGCAGCTAATGACATTGCAGTAAGAGGTGTTAAGCCCAAGTGGTTTTTACCCGTAGTGCTACTACCAGAAAACTACACTGCTGAGGACGCTGAGGAGATATTTAGGGATATGGGCAGAGCTCTACGAGAAATAGACGGCGTAGTTGTTGGCGGGCACACTGAGACTACTCCAGGGCTTAGTAGGCCAATAGTGTCTATGACGGCTGCGGGCTACACGACGTCTAGAGTCATACTGACACGTGACGCTAGAGAGGGAGATCTAGTCTACTTTATCGGCAGAGTAGGAGGAGAGGGTGCGGGGGTTATCGCGTGGGATTTTGAACACCTCCTAGTAGAGTTGGGAGTTGACAGGAGTATTATCGAGCGCGCTAAGAGCTTTATTCACGATATCAGTGTCGTGAAGACAGCTCTAGAAATAAGAGACTACGTGAATACTGTGCACGACGCTACAGAAGGCGGTGTTCTACAGGCAGTACGCGAGATAGCCGTTGCCAGCAGTAAGGATATCGTAATTAACCTGGATAACGTGATCTTAGACCCTATTGTTAAAGCCGTAATTACCGCTGTTAAATTAGATCCCCTTAAGCTCCTAAGTAGTGGTTGCTTAGTAGCAACTGTACCGGAGCACTGTAAAAGTCAATTCGAGAGGGCGCTTAGTGATCTAAACAAGCCGTACAGCTTAGTGGGTAGAGTTAAGAGTGGTCGTGGAGATGTGTACCTGCAAGTGAACTCTAACCTAGTAGAGGTTATTAAGAGCGACATTATTGATGAGATATATAAGCTGTGGAAGTAGCTATAGTGGAAGAGAGGGTTAAAATGACGTTGAATATAGCTGAGAC